>JAZRNJ010000269.1:0-1563 GCA_045648125.1 Acutalibacteraceae bacterium | reverse complement strand
CATATCTGCAAGTGCTGTGTAGGGGTTATCATTATTTATGTCTGAAAGTTCGCCTACATTAGAGTCAAGTCTGATGTTCTGGTCAGCAAGTGTTGTGGCTGCAGATGCATCAACATAAACGTGTGCAAGTGTTGTACCGGAAACTAAAAGCTCATTTGCTATATTTGCCTGACCAGCAGGTTTATTTATTTTGTCATCTGTAAAGAGCGATGTGTTATAACCTGATGAAACATTTTCAATCAAAGTACCTGTTGATACATCGTAAACACCGTACTGACGGTAAGGGTCTTCTGTGCTTGTTTCAACGCTTGAAGGCATTTCGTAATAAACACCTTTACCGAGAAGACGTGTTGAAGCAGAAGACCATACATGGTAAAACGGACCTGAACCCCCAAGAGCCTGAATTTCAGACTGTATTTCTGCATAAGAACCACCTGTCGCGATAGATTCTACGTAAGAAACACATTTCTGCTGGTATGCGTTGCCATCATCCCATGTGTAGTCAATGGTGAAAACAAGAGGGTTGTATGTTCCGTCTTCATTCTGAGTGACAGTACCACTTTCAACTGTAGCAACATAAGAACCATTTACATAATTCAAATCTGAAAGAACAACAGCTTCATTGTTACAAGACATACCATTAATACGAACACCTGTTGTCAGAGAAGTGAAAGTAACTGTTGTCTGAACGGGAGTTTCACCGGCGTAAGCCTGTTCAGCATAAGGACCTGAAAGTTCAGGCACACCTGAAGGTGTTGATTTAACAATTACATTGCCTGGTTCTGCTGAGCCCACTGCTTTTGCAACCCTTGTTATGGGTGTGCATGTAAACTCAACCTGGGGACGAACAACCGGTTCAAGAACAATTTCTTCAAGAGTTGCTCCATCTGATGCAAAAGTATTTAACCCTGTACTACAAACAGACAGTGTCATAACAATTGCAACAATCAGACTCAGAATCCTTTTGGCTTTTTTCATTTTGAAATCCCTCCAAAATTTACATTTATACACAGTAAATTATACCACTATAAAAATAAAAATCAATAAATATTATAAAATTTACATTAAAGATTATTTATATGAGAAAATCAAAAGACTCATATAAAACACATTTGTGCTTTTTCTGTTTTTTATGTAATAAAAAAAACTCCCCGAAGGGAGTTTTAGTTTTATTAATCACCGAGAAGTCCGTGGTATCTGCCCATCCAATAGGGAAGAAGGTAGTTATAAGGCATCATTGCACGTGTTCCGTTATCACCTGTACCGGGAAGTGTTGCTGTACGGTTGACAACCTTTGAATTGATTTCAACAAATTCTTCTGCACCTGAGTCACATACAAACTGGTTGCCGTCGTAGTTTACAAGCACTCTTGATGAATATTCAACGGGATATTTGAGCTGGGCAGGAAGACCCATTGCCTCCTGCTCTGTATCCCAGACGATATCCTTACGGTAGCTGTTGTAAATAGGCCATCTGATAAGGTCAAGGGTCATTTCCGAAAGTGACTTTGCAGCATTCTCGATGTCACAGTAATTCTCGGTCAGCGCACCGTAAACAACGTTG
>JAZRNJ010000268.1:0-1906 GCA_045648125.1 Acutalibacteraceae bacterium | reverse complement strand
GTAAGCAGCAACCTCTGTCTGAGGAGTTATAGGATAACCGAAGTAATGGCGACAACCTGCCATAATAGCAGCTTCAGCAATTGCTTCGTTACCTTTCATCAAAACTTTTTCTGCCATTATTTTCACCTCTCAACCTTAATTACACAATCGGGACACATTGTTGCACAGAAAGCGCAACCTACACATTTCTCACTGTCTGTAATTTCAGCGGGATGATGTCCTTTAACATTAATCTTGTCTTTGGAAAGTGCAATAATCTTTTTAGGACATGCAACTACACAAAGACCGCAACCTTTACACAAATCTGTTGCGAAAGTTACCTTTGCCATAATATCTCTCCCTTTAATCATACTTTCTTATATGCTGCAAATTGAGGGGCATTATATTTTCTATCTTGCCTGACAATTCGTTATATAACTGTGCTTTGACCGTAGTCATTTTAACAGGAAGTCCTGTCATTTGCGAAATTTCCTCTGCATAAGACACACTTGAAAGAACATCTTCTGCAGTTGTTTCTTCACCTAAATTGGAGTTATTCACAATTGCAGTGAATTTCATGCCTCCTGCAGTTTCAACTTCTCTCATCACTTCAACTGTGCTTTCGGCATCAGGTGTGAGAGGTCTGTACTTATTGATTACAAAGAACATTTCGTAATTGTTTTCTTCTAAAATTGACGGTGCGTATCTGCCGAGAGCAAGTGCTCCTCTGTCATCACCACCGATATCCATAACAGCGTATGTTTCCTTATTATCAATAATTGAATACATCTGCTGAGGAATTGCAGGTAAGTCAACGTTTGAGTTTGCATACACAGAAGAAATAAGGTGTATTCCCCTTTTTTCAAGCTCGTCCTCACTGTCCTTTGCACGGTAGTAAGGATTTACTATATCAAGGTCTGCAACACATACGTCAAGTCCTGCTTCTTTTATCTTTACTGCATAGTTTACGGCGATGTTTGTTTTGCCTGAACCGTAGTGACCTGCAAAAAGAGTTACTCGTTTGAAGTTCATTAAATCACCGATTTATCACAATCTTAAAGTTTGTTTCTCTGAATCTTACCACTAACAGTTTTAGGTAACTCATCCTTAAACACAACAATTCTGGGATATTTGTAAGGTGCTGTGTGGTCCTTGACATACTTCTGAATTTCTTTCTTGAGTTCTTCTGTGCCTTCTGTACCTTTGGTAAGAACAATACTTGCTTTAACAACCTGTCCTCTTACTTCATCGGGAGCAGCAGAAACACCGCATTCAAGAACATAGGGAAGTTCCATAATAACGTTTTCAATTTCGAATGGTCCTATACGATAGCCTGATGACTTGATAACGTCATCAACACGTCCCACATACCAATAGAAGCCGTCTTCATCTTTCCATGCTGTATCGCCTGTGTGATAAAGTCCGTCATACCATGCTTCATTTGTCTTTTCTTCGTCAAGATAATAGCCTTTGAAAAGACCACAGGGAACTTTCTCTGATGTACGGATAACGATTTCACCTGTGTCACCGACGGGAACTGAGTTACCGTCAGGGTCAACGATGTCAACATCGTACAGAGGTACAGGTTTACCCATAGAACCGAGTCTGTGCTCTGAACCGAAAAGGATACCGATAACAAGAGTTGTTTCTGACTGACCGAAGCCTTCCATAACCTGAAGTCCTGTGAGGTTTTCAAATTGTCTGAATACTTCGGGGTTAAGAGCCTCACCTGCGATTGTAGCATGTTCAACACTTGACACATCGTACTTTGTAAGGTCCTGTTTAATCATCATTCTGTACATTGTGGGTGGTGCACAGAATGTTGTAATCTTGTATTTAGCAAACATAGGAAGAATATCTGCTGCATCGAAGCGGTCAAAGTCATATACAAAGACTGCTGCTTCGCAGAGCCACTGACCGTAAAGCT
>JAZRNJ010000267.1:0-7341 GCA_045648125.1 Acutalibacteraceae bacterium | reverse complement strand
TGAAGGCAAAAAAGCTGAGCGTGATGAACTGAAGCCTGAACATTTTAAAAAGTGGGTTGAATTTGCAAAGAAAAATGATATCGGCGTTGACTTCAATCCAACATTTTTCAGCCATGAAAAAGCAGCAGACAGTCTGACGTTGACAAGTCCTGATGATGAAAAGAGAGAATTCTGGATAAGACACGGAATTGCTTCAAGAAGAATTGCAGCATATTTTGCAAAAGAACTTGGTACTCATTGTCTTAACAATGTATGGATTCCTGATGGTTATAAAGAGATTCCTGCTGACAGATTAGGTCCGAGAATGCGTCTCAAAGACAGCCTTGACAGGATTTTTGAAGAAAAGCTTGACGGTGTTGTTGACTGCATTGAAAGTAAAGTTTTCGGTATTGGTCTTGAAGCATATACAGTAGGCAGTAATGAATTCTGTCTTTCCTATGCAGCGTCAAAAGAGGGTGTTTATTATCTGCTTGATAACGGACACTTCCATCCCACAGAAGTTGTAAGTGATAAAATCCCAAGCCTTCTTGCTTTCTTTGATAAAATTCCGCTTCACGTTACACGTGCTGTAAGATGGGATAGCGACCATGTTGTTATTCTTGAAGATGAAATCAAAGAAATTGCAAAAGAAATTGTAAGAAATAAAGCAGAAGAAAAAGTGCTTATAGGTCTTGACTTCTTTGATGCAAGTATCAACCGTGTTGCTGCGTGGGTAATCGGTACACGTAACATGCAGAAAGCACTTCTTTATGCTCTTCTTCTTCCTAATGCAAAACTGAAATCACTTCAGGATGCAGGTGACTTTACAGAAAAACTCATGCTTGATGAAGAAATGAAAACATATCCTTTCGGTGATGTGTGGGAAGAATATTGCAGACAGTCAGGTGTACCTGCAGATGAAAGTTGGTACAAAGAAGTTAAACAGTACGAAAAAGAAATTCTTTCAAAAAGATAAATAGAGGTTGATTTTTTTGTCTATTAGTAAAAGAAAACAAGAAAAACGCCGTGAAGCGTACAGAAAAGCCGTAAAACATAAAATGGACAGTGCGGCAAATCTTGCTGACAGATATGCCAGTGTCTACGAAATCTCACCTGAAGAGAGATACGAAGCTTATCGCAGAAATATGAGAGTTGTCAACAGAAAACTTTTACTTGCTATAGGTGGGATATTGTTGCAGGCATTTATACTTATTTCTGTAATATGTTTTGCAACAGTACCTTTTAAAAATAATTTTCATAAAATTCTCAGTGGTTATTTCGGAAATGAAAAACCGGAGTTCTCCATTATTCAATTAAGTGAAAATTATATCGGCTCAGATAATGAAAAAGAAAATGTTCATTATACAGATGTGGAAAAACCTGATGAAAACAGCTGTTATGCAAATATCAACGGTAAAAATATATCGAGTAAAGTATATTTCGGTATAAGTAATCAGGCTCTTTTAGAGGGTGTTGCACAAGATTCAACTACATCTTTGCCCGGTTTTGGTGAACCTATAATGCTTTACGGTTATAGTTGGACATATTTTGCAGGTCTTGAAAAATATGAAGTCGGCGATAAAATAACCGTTACAACCAATTATGGTGTTTATAAATATAAGGTAAGTGAAATTTATACCTTTAAATCTTCAGGTGAAGCACCATACAACCTTGAAGAAGATAAAGAAAAACTGATTTTATGTGCAGACAGTCCTTTTGGAGCATATAAAACATTAAAGGATGAAACTTTCTGTGTGATTGCAGAAAAAGTTTCGGGTCCTGAAATTGAATATTGACGGGGGAAAATGATATGGAATTGAAATCAAAAACCTTGTCCGGTAGAAGTACGCTGATAACCGTGTTAGCGTTTGTTATGTCTCTTGCTTTGATTTTGTTGACAACTACTGTTGTTTTGCATATTACACTCTTTAATGACAGGGGACTTTTCAGTAAAGTTTCAAAGACAACTTATTTTTCAGAATTAAATAATGAGATTGTCACCCGCTGTAAAACAATCGCAGCAAAAAGCGGTATTGACTACGAAGCCATTGAACCTGTGCTGACATCAAACAGAGTTGATGCTGATTTTTCAGTTTATTTCAATGCGATGAACAGCAAAAATCCTCATGCAGGTCAGGAAACTCTTGAAACCGGTGAACTGGCTGTAGAATTGTATAACAGCATAGTTAAATACGATGTTGATATTACAAACGAAGAAAAAGAAAACGCAAGACGCATTTCAGTGCTCCTTGCAAATGAATATAAAGAAACGTTTGTACTTGAAAATTTTGAAAAGTTTATATCTTTTTCTGAAACTTTCAAGACTTATAGCAGATATGTTTTCTTTATTCTTGTTGCTTTGGTTGTTTATCTCGGTTTTGTCATTCCTTCTCTCAACGGCAGGCGTCAGAAACACCGTCTTTTCCGCAAATTTGCTGTTGTAAGTGGTTCTGCGGGGTTAACGGTGCTGTGTTTATCGCTTATTATTAAGTTTACAGGCGTTTTGGAGCAGATTACATTCGCATCTTCGCAACGTGAATATAATTTGTTTATGAGTTTCTTTAATGATTTTCTCAATATGTCAATTATCACCGGTGCAGGTTGGTTGGCAGTATGTATTGCCTTGCTTGTGTTATGGTATTTTTCTGTAACAGGAAGAACAAGAAATTAAGGTTCTATTTCAGAGATTTATATTTTTCTTTAGTGGCAATTCCACCGCGGATATGTCTTTGTGCTTTGTTTATTTCAAGTATTTCACGTACCTGATGGTAAAGCATGGGATTAAGTTCTCTTAACCGTGTTGCCACATCCATGTGAACAGTAGATTTACTAATTCCGAACTGCTTCGCCGTAGCCCTTACGGTGGAGTGGTTTTCTACAATATATACACCAAGTTCAACTGCACGTTCTTCAACAGGATTTTTCATTACTAAGACCTCCCTTGATATTTAATATGCAGTTGGGAAGTTTTGTATGATTGAAAGGTAAGAGTTTATGAAATTAATCGGTTTGCAAAAAATGACAGTTCTCGATTTTCCGGGCAGAGTGGCGTGTATTGTTTTTACATTCGGTTGTAACTTCAGATGCCCTTTCTGCCATAATGCATCTCTTGTTACAGGAAGTGGTGAAAGTGATGTTACGGAAGAGGAATTTTTCTCATTTCTGAAAAAAAGACAGGGACTTCTTGATGGCGTCTGCGTTACGGGAGGAGAGCCTCTTATTCAGAATGACATTGAAGAATTTTTATCCAAAATTAAAGAACTTGGGTTTAATGTTAAACTCGATACAAACGGAACGTTCCCTGAAAAACTTAAAAAAGTTGTAAAAGCGGGACTTGTTGACTATGTTGCAATGGATATAAAAAATTCCCCCGAATTTTATTCGGTGACAGCAGGTAAGGAAGATGTTGACCTGTCAAAAATCAGAGAAAGTATTGATTTCCTTATAAATGAATCAGGCATTGAATATGAATTCAGAACAACAGTTGTTGCAGAATTCCATACGGAAAGTGCCTTTGACGACATCGGAGAAATGATAAAAGGTGCAAAGAATTATTATCTGCAGTCATTTGTTGATTCAGGCGACCTTATCGGAAGCAATATGACAGCATTGCCAAAAACCATTATGCAGAAAATGGCAGACAGAGTAAGCAGATATGTAGGTAATGTAAGCCTCAGAGGAGTTTGATGATATGACAGAAAAAGAAAAAATGCATACGGGAGATCTGTATCTTCCCAATGATGAGTCAATACTTGAAGAGCAGTTGAAATGTCTTGACAGACTTTACGATTTCAATATGACACGTCCTACAGAAATGGAAAAACGTGAAAAACTCCTCAAAGAAATGTTTGCTGAAATAGGTGAGGGGTGTTACATTGAACCACCGTTTCACGCCAATTGGGGTGGAAAAAATGTCCATTTCGGAAAGAATGTTTATGCCAATTTCGGTTTGACAATGGTTGATGATACACACATTTATGTGGGTGATGCTGTAATGTTCGGTCCCAATGTTGTTGTTGCAACTGCAGGTCATCCTATTCTTCCGGAACTCAGAGAAAAAGCATACCAGTATAATTTCCCCGTAAAAATCGGAAGAAACTGCTGGATTGGTGCAGGTGCAGTAATTGTACCCGGTGTCACAATCGGAGAAAACACTGTAATCGGTGCAGGAAGTGTTGTTACAAAAGATATTCCTGCAAATGTTGTTGCAGTGGGAAATCCATGCAGAGTTCTCCGTGAAATTGATGAACACGATAAAGAGTTCTATTTCAAAGAGAGAAGAATAAATTTATAAATTTCAACGAAAAATCCCATTAATCAAAAAACGACAGAAGTTTCATTGTGAAACCTCTGTCGCTTTTGTTTTATAACAATTCTCTGATTGCGTTATTAATTTCTTCTTTCTTTTCAAAATGCCATCTTTCACTTCTCGGATAATCTGTGAATGAAAGATTGAATTTCTCACCGTTGTTTTCCTGAAGGATTTCAAGTGCTTTTTCTTTACCTGCCAGTTTTTCAAGCAACTGCAATGCTCTCATGTCCTGAAAAGCTTCATTGAGTGCTTTGAGTCTCAAAGAAGTCCATGCTTTTCCGTCAGGTGAGGGATAAACCACAAATGCATCACCTGATGAAAATGCACAGTCGGCGTCAGTTTCAGCAAAGGGGTCAACAGGTCTTACTGCAAGTTGAGTGAAATAGAAGTTGTATCCCCAATGGAGAAAACCTTTTACATTATATTTGTACATCTGCATACCAAGTATTCTTGTTCTTTGCAGAGGCATAGCAAAAAATCTGTTTGAATAGTAATTATCTTTGGGACCGCAACAGTTATATGTCCACAGCTCAGGAACTTTTCCTGCAAATTCTTCTATGTGGTCTTCACATGGAATAGGCAGAGAAGCATATCCCTTTTCATAGAAAGCAAAATCGGAAAGAGCATCAATGATTTTGAACTTTTTGCCGAAAAGTTTATTCATAAGTACGCTGTGTTTGCCGTAAACTTCAATATCGTTTTCTCCCGGTTCATCTGAAACATGGAAGTAGCAGTTGTCAGCAATGCCTTCTTTTTCGAGGAATTCTGTAAGGCGCGGTGCAAGAGATGAAAGGAAATCTTCATATTCTTTTCCTGTGGAATCAGTTTCCCAACCAAAAATCCTTTTTTCTTCACCATTAACTTCTGCCATAATTTTCGGAGCATGTAATGCACCCCATTGAGTAAAGAGGTGAGACATTTCAAAATATTTTATGCCATTTTTACGGCACATATCAATCCACTTTTTCAGTTTATCAAAATTGAATTCATAACCTGATTCCGTCTTTTTAACTCCGACTAACTGAACAGTAAGTCGTTCTGTGCCTATTTTTGTATCGAGAGGTGGTGTGAAAAGAGGAGTAAGAATAAAATTCATACCATGCTCAGTAGCAGTTTTTACAAAGTTTTCAGTGATTTTCCAGAACTCATCACTGAAAACAGGAACTTTATAATATGTTGCAAGGCTATCGCAATGGAACCAGTTTGTATAAATAAGCTCCTGTTCAGGTAAGTCAGTATCAATTACGTCAATTGTGAATTTTTCATCGCAGAAAATTTCATCTTCATTATTTCTGATTTTAATTTCAATTTCGTGTTTGCCGGAAGTGAGATTTTCACCTTCAACATAAAAACTGAACCATACACCCTGAGGTGCTTTGAAAGTTTCACCACAGTAAGGTCTGAGAATGTCAGGATAAAGTCCGGGTGTTTTTCTCAGGTAATAATCGTCAACTTCTCCGTCAACAGGTTTTACTGACGGTGCTGAAAGCACTCTGTAAATGTTAAGTTTTTCAGATGTTTCAAAGTAAATGTCACCTGTGTTTTCATCACTTGAAAAAACAAACTGAAAAGCGACTTTTTCATTTCTGAAAGCAGAAATTTCTTTGATTTCTGTATAATTTTTCGGTTCTTCATCATGGAAAACTTTTGCCATGGAAGATAAAATATAAGTTTTTAAAGCCATAAAATCACATCCTTTTCAAAAGTATATCACATGGTAAATTTCATTTCAAGATTTTTTATAAAAACAGGTTTATTTGAAAAGTTTTTTCTCAAAATATACATATAAATTATAAGGAGAATTTTACATGGAGAACCTAAACAGAATTCTTGAAATTCTTGATAAAAACGAAAATAAAGCTATTGAAAAATATAAAATTCCCTATTGTTGGAATTATATGGGTGTTGAGTTTGAAAAAGCAGATATTCAGGGCGAAATACTTGTAAATTCAAAGGATTTTTTTAAAAAGGCAATTGAAAATATATTGTCATTCAAAAAAACAAAAAGCCAGGAACCTCTGTCTTTTTATTCCTTGATGGTGAGATGTTTTTCTGCATGGGACCATGGCAAAGGTTATGAAAGCGGTACATTTCTCAAAACAATTGCTCTTCTTCCTCTGATTAAGGAAATGGGCTTTAACGGGATTTATTTTCTGCCTGTTTTTGAATTGTCACGTGAAAATAAAAAAGGTGAACTTTCCTCTCCTTACGCTATCAGAAATATAATGAATTTTGACAGAGACCTTCATGACTCACATCTTGATGGGATGACTTTGGAGGAAGAATTTTCGGCATTATGCGAGGCTTGTCATAAACTTCAGATGAAAGTTATCCTTGATTTTGCTTTCAGGACCGCATCACGTGACAGCGTACTGTGTGAAACTCATCCTGAGTGGTTTTATTGGGTTAAAAATCATTCTTTGCTTACTTTTAAAGCACCCGATTGCAATGAACTGGGTCATACAGTTGTAACAGCAAAAAACGTAAAACAACTTTATAAATCAGAAAGCATGAAACCTTTTGGTGAGAGTTTTACTGTTTCTCCTGATATGGAAACCGTTAATCGTTTTTCGGAAAACGGCGAAAATTTTCATCAGAAGTGCTCTTCGCTTCTCGGCATTTCAGTTATGCCCGGTTTTGCGGATACAATCAATGACCCTCAACCACCATGGAGTGATGTGACTTTTCTGAAATATTATTTTGATAATACGGAAAATGTAAAGAAAAAATTCGGTGTTAATCAGCCACCTATGATTGCACAGGACGGAATAAAATGCAGTGTATTCAAAGGCGAAAATCCCAATATTGAGTTGTGGAATTATGTGAGAAACGTAATTCCGCACTATATTGAAAAATATTCAATTGATGGTGCAAGAATTGACATGGCTCACGCATTACCTGAAGAGTTGACTGAGGCAATAATTTCTGATATCAGAAAAAGAAACAAAAACTTTCTTCTGTGGTCAGAGGAGTTTAATAATTCTTTTTCATCAGAACTGAAAACTGCAGGATATAACTTTTATACGGGCGGTATATGGGATTTGTGGGAT
>JAZRNJ010000266.1:0-2034 GCA_045648125.1 Acutalibacteraceae bacterium | reverse complement strand
GACATTCTCTTTGATTACATTAAGAAAGGCTTCGACGCACTCGTAGCATTGTTTTAATTCCTGAAACAAGTCATAACAACCCTGTCCGGTTTCAGGGCAGGGTTTTGTTGTGAGAAATATTTTTTTAAAATCGGTATTTTTACCGTAAATATAACTATTTCCCAAAGTATATTGAAGAGGTGATTTGAAACTATGAAAAAATCATTGTGTATTGTCCTTAGCTTTGTAATAGCTGTTTCAGCTGTTGCAATCGGCTTATCTGTTTTTGCAGGCACAGATTCTTTGTCAGTAATTTCAGGTCCTGATAAGCTTTATTACCTTGAAGCACCAAACAGTATTGATGTAACAGGTACAAAGCTTAACGTTAAAATTAACGGTGAAGATCAGGTGGTTGAATTAACAAAGAATATTGCAAAAAGCGGTAATCTTGCAGCTGCAATCCCCACAACAGAAGAAACAACCGTTGAAGAAACAACTGTACCTGAAGAAACAACTTCATCAGAAACAGTAACAGATGCACCTGTTGTTGATGAAACAACAACAGAAAAAGAATTTGCAGACGTTAATAAAGTTAAGGTTTATTATGATGACCTTAAAGATGGTGCAAACGAAGTTATCTTTAAATATGAAGATAAAACTGCAAGTACATATGTTTATGTAAGTAAAGAGCCTGTTAAGAGCATCAAAGTTACAAAAAATCCCAACAAAACAAACTATTTCTATATCTATGACAATGATAAAAAAATTGATTTGTCAGGCTTGGAAATTACAGTAACATTCAAAGATTTTGGCGATGGCGAAAAAACTTTTGTTTACAAATACGATGATGCTAAGTCTTTGAATTTTATGGGTTATGAATTCGGTATGTATTTTGCATATCAGCGTCAGGTTGGTAAGAATCCTATGATTGTAACCTACCTTAATGAAGAAACACAGTTCAACCTTTATTATAACAAAATTTATCCCGGTGATGTAAATGATGACGGTGCTGTTAATGCTGCAGACCTTGTAAGACTTTCAAGAATCGTTATCAACAGAGAAAAGCTTGATTATAATCCTTTGACAACTGACCTTGTTGAGGATGGTAAAATTAATCAGGCTGATCTTATCAAACTTCAGGAAATGCTTACAGAGCCTGACAACACAGGCGAATTTGACTGGGTGTTTGATGCAAAACTTCTTTCATACATGGTATCTGCAGATGGTTATTTCTACACAGCAGATGACCCGTGGCAGAGAAACTTCGGCTTCAACGAAGTTTATGACTATGCAACTCCCTATACATTCATGTACTACGATACATTCCGTGTATTCTTTGACTATGGTACATATGAAGAAGGCGAGCTTGATGGTGTGCCTGCAGGTACTAAAAAACAATGGATGATTCAGCCCTGGAAGGGTCAGTATGGTATGGTGCTTTACGGTGCAGAGCTTGGTGTTTACACTAAACCTGAAACACGTGTTACACCTCACTACGATTGTGCAAATGACGAAGATTGTCTGAATATGCAGATGACAGTTTATAAGGACGAAAAAGAAGCTTTCTCAATGCCTTATAAAAAGTATTGGTGGATCACAGGTTTCAAACCCGGTGCACTGAAGAACTATACTGATATGTCAAAACCACATGATCAGCTTACAATTAAGTTCGGAATCGATTTCCCCACAAACGAAATGGCAAAGCTTTTTGTTGCAGGTCTTGAAGAAAGAGGCTTTACACGAGCAGGCTTTATTGATACTGTGAATTTCAGTAAAGTTGATGTCTACACAATTAAAAATAACAAGGTTGAGTTCCTTTGGAGAAACGTTGTTGGCTCTGATCAGGGAACAAACATACCAAATAACTGAGGAGGTGCCTGAATTATGAAAAATACTAAAAAGTTCTTAAGCATACTTCTCGCACTTGTTCTTATGCTTGCTCCTATGACCGTCGGTATCACAGCTTCTGCTGCAAACGATATGATTTTCAAGGTGAGCAGTGTAAAAAAAGCAAAACCCGGCCAGGAAGTTACAATTAAAGTAACACTTGAAAAA
>JAZRNJ010000265.1:0-2163 GCA_045648125.1 Acutalibacteraceae bacterium | reverse complement strand
GGAGATTAAAAAGCTTTCACGCTTTATGCATAAGGTAAAGGTCTGCGACGTTTACGGCGGTGCACCCATGGACAGGCAGATTCTTAAAATTAAAAAGGCAAATATTGTTATCGGCACACCGGGTCGAATTATGGACCATATGAGAAGAAGAACGCTGAAGCTGAGCGACATAAAAATGGTTGTTCTTGATGAAGCTGATGAAATGCTCAGTATGGGCTTCAGAGAAGATATTGAAGAAATTCTTTCTCACACTCCTGATGACAGACAGACTGTACTTTTCTCTGCTACAATGCCCAAGGAGATTCTTGATATCACAGAGAAATTTCAGAAAAATCCTCTGATGATTGAAATTGCTTCTCAGAGTATGACTGTTGAACACATAAAGCAGAGTTTCATTGAAGTGCCTATGGGTAAAAAGATGGATGCTCTGAATATGCTTCTTCGTTATTTCAGTCCTAAACGTGCAATGATTTTCTGTAACACCAAGGCTATGGTTGAGGATTTAGGAAAATACCTTAAAGAAAATGGCTTCGATTCAGAATCACTTCACGGAGATATGCAACAGTCATCACGTACAAGAGTTATGGATTCTTTCAAATCAGGTTTAAGCAACATTCTCATTGCAACTGATGTTGCAGCACGAGGAATTGACGTTAACGACATTGATTTTGTTTTCAACTACGACATCCCTCAGAACAGAGAATACTATGTTCACAGAATAGGTCGTACAGGCAGAGCAGGTAAAGACGGAAATGCCGTTACAATCTGCAGTGGCAGACGTCAGATTATGGCGATCAGAGATATTGCAAGAAGCACAAAATCTGACATTGAACAGCTTGACCTTCCAAGCACAGATGATCTGAGAAATAAACTTGCTGAAAGAGAATTAAATGACCTGAAAGAAAAACTTGATATCAACGTTGACGACAGATATATGAGACTTCTCAACGACCTTCTTGCTGACGGAGTTTCACTTTATGACCTTTCTGCAAAACTTCTGCAGATTATTATGGGAGATAAAATGGAACAGATTTCTTCTCTTGAATCTTTCGGCAGAAAGAACAGGGGAGATGACAAGGATTTCTGCAAGATTATCATTTCAATCGGCAGAAACAGACGTGTTGCTCCAAACCATATTATGTGTGCAATTGCAGACAGAACAGGTATTTCAGGCAAAGAAATCGGTAAAATTGAAATTTACGATGACCATACAATTGTCGGTATTCCTAAAGATAAAGCAGACGAAATTATTCTTAAAATGATTGGATGTAAAATCAACAGTCACGTTGTTCAGACAGGAATTTATAGCGAAAAGAAAAAATCAAGTAAGCCTGAAAAACAACAGAAATCTTTTGCTAAAGATAAAAAAGAAAAGTCTTTTAAAAAGCCTAAAGATAAATTCAAAGAAAAAACAAAAGACAGATTTAAAGAAAAATCCGGAAATAAAGCAAAAAGAAGAAAGAAATAATACTGAAAATTCCCGTTAAACCTTGACTTAACGGGAATTTTATTATATAATTTGATTAATATGTTTAAAGGTTATGACGAGTTTAGTTCTTTACTGAATGCCACAGAGAGGGAAACCTTAGCTGAAAGTTTCCTGCAAAGAAGTTCTGAACATGCCGACTCTGAACTGCCTGCGATGAGCAGTGCCGTAAGCTTGCGTTAAAAGCAAATTGAGTGGTGCTTTTTGCACAATTCGGGTGGTACCGCAGGGTTTAAAACCTTGTCCCGGTTTGTTTGCAGGGGGCATTATATTTTTTTGTTTAAAAATATTCAGAATATATTATTAAGGAGTAAAAAATTATGAAATGGACAGGTCTTAACGAACTTCGTGAAAAATATCTTGAGTTCTTTGAGAGTAAGGGACATCTTCGTCTTCCCTCATTCTCACTTGTTCCTCAGGGAGATAAGAGCCTTCTTCTTATCAACTCAGGTATGGCACCTATGAAAAAATATTTCACAGGTGAAGTAACACCTCCCAGAAACCGTGTTACAACTTGCCAGAAATGTATCAGAACACCCGACATTGAAAGAGTTGGTAAAACATCACGCCACGGAACTTTCTTTGAAATGCTCGGTAACTTCTCCTTTGGTGACTACTTCAAGAGAGAAGCTATCAACTGGGCTTGGGAATTCGTAACAAAGGTTATGGAGCTTCCC
>JAZRNJ010000264.1:0-5869 GCA_045648125.1 Acutalibacteraceae bacterium | reverse complement strand
TGTTGTCAAATCCTGTATCTGCAACTGATATGTTATTAATATCCCCACAAAAAACAGATGCATTAGGGAAGTTTAACTTGTATGTGTCACAAGCTGCTTGATCAAAATCTATTGCACCGACAATTTCAACTCTGCCCGTATCAAAAAAACGGTCATACACGCTTTTTATTGTAACATCTTTTACTATGTCCTGACGCTTTTTCCAGAAGCCGTCAGTCAATTTTACATTTCTGTGAGAAACCTTTGTCATAAACATCCCGCCTTTCAAGAAAATTTTATTACAAAGGTAATAATTTGTCAACAAATCTGTGACAGGATTTTAATAAAATGTTTACTGAATAGTCACTTATTTTTACAAAAACCGCAATAAATATGAGTTATTATGTAGTCACAGCAAAAGAAAAAAAGCCTTATTGATTATGCTATCTCCTAATTTTTATATATTTTCCCCCTCCGAACTCATTTTTTTCATTTTTTATGAGTTCACAAAAAGTGCGAACCCCCGATATGTCCCCCAACATATCGGGGGTTTGTCTGATTCTTAATGAATTATAATTTAACAGTTCAATCCGAATTAACAACGTAGGTGGAGGGCTTGCTCTCGCCGTAAAAATATAATGAACCTGACGGCAGGACCAAGGCCCTGCCCTACAATGCCTCTCAATAGGTGATATGTAAATAAAAATGCATCAGAAAATTGAAATTTCTGATGCATTTAACTTTATTCAAACACCTGATTTTATCGGCTTTTCAAAGATTATGTTTTTAAATATTCAAAAACTCTTTAAAATCTTTTATGTACTTTGTTGCTTTTTCTTCATTATCTGCCTCTGCAAAAATTCTGAGAAGAGGCTCTGTGCCTGAGAAACGACAGATAACAAAACTTCCGTCCTTGAAATAAACTTTGCAGCCGTCTTCGTAATTC
Source organism: Acutalibacteraceae bacterium (assembly GCA_045648125.1). Classification (GTDB taxonomy): domain Bacteria; phylum Bacillota; class Clostridia; order Oscillospirales; family Acutalibacteraceae; genus SIG575. Next base: position 4,944 of record JAZRNJ010000264.1, on the reverse strand, counting down.
ACTTTTTCGACCTCAGCATCAAATGACGGTAATTTTTTATCTTCAAAAACGATTTTTTCAATTACAGGCTTGTAATCGGGAGCAAAGCGAAGGTTGTCCTCAACCATTTCATAATGACCGAATTCTGCCTCAAGTTCATCCATAATTTCTGCGGGACTTTTACCGATTACGCTGACCATTTCTGCAAAAAGTGATGCAGCATAAACAGAGTCTTTACCGTGGATGTGACCTCTTACTGTAAGACCACCTGAACTTTCACCACCAAGAACTGCATCAACCTCATCTATTTTTGATGAAATATATTTAAATCCTACAGGCACTTCGTAGCATTTTTCACCGAAACTTTCTGCAATTTTATCAAGCATGTGAGTTGTTGCAAGGTTTCTTACAACGCCACCTTTCCAGCCTTTATACTTAACAAGATAGTAGTAAAGCATACAAAGGATTTCGTTTGCATCAATGTATCTGCCTGTTTTGTCAATAACACCCAGTCTGTCACCGTCACCGTCCATTGCAATACCAAGGTCATAAGAACCTTTAACAACTGTGTGACGAAGCATACTGAGAGTTTCTTCAGTAGGTGCAGGCATTCTTCCACCGAAATATGCATCCTTGTTATCGTTGATTGCGTCAATAGTACAACGTGCAGTATAGAAAAGCACCTTCAGAGGATATGCACCTGAGCCGTGCATTGTGTCAAAAAGAACACGCAAGCCTCTTTCTCTCAATGCGTTCATGTCAAGCAGATTGATAATATCATCAAGGAAATCATTGAAAGGATTTTTTCTGTAAATAATTTTACCTGATGCTACTGCTTTATCAAAGTTTATGAAAGAAACTTCTTTTGTTTCTTCAATAAGTTTTTCAAGTTTTTCAGTTGTTTCAAGGGGTGCATCTCTGCCCTCATCAACAATAAGTTTGATTCCGTTATAATTTGCAGGGTTATGACTTGCTGTGATTTCTATACCGTAATGAAGACCTTCTTTCATAACAGTATGCATAATAAGTGGTGTGGGTGCCGAACGGTTCAGAAACCACACTTCCATTCCACCCTCTGCCAGAGTTTCTGCAACCCATTTTGCAGCATTTTCTGAAAGGAATCTTCTGTCGTAACCGACAATTACAGGCTTATCCTTTTTGTTTTCTTCTTGTGCAAGTTTCAGAACACCTGCTGCAACAAGACGGATATTAGCCTCAATAAAATCTTCTCCGATAACAGCTCTCCAACCACCTGTACCGAATTTAATCATGTGTATCGCCTCCGGGATTTTCTCTTTGAAAGGTTATTTTAGCACAACAAAATCACTTTATCAAGATAAATCGCTGAATTTTTTAAAATTTATAGGTGATTTTTTTATTACATTATATTGCTTTTTGTTTAATTAGTGGTATAATTTACTATGTATAAATAAAGATTTTGGAGGTATTTCAAAATGAAACAGGTAAAGAAAATGTTATGCTTGCTTCTTGTAATGATTCTTGCTTTCTCTACAGTAAGTCTCGGCGTTGAAGCTGCATACACAAGTTATGCATCTCCTGCAGGTTACAACCTGCACGAAGAACCTATTTACACTACAGCCCAAAGGGCTTCTCAGCTCCTGGACTACATCGATGAAAGGCTCTATGAAATGAGAGATGACCTTTACATTGATGCAGTAGTTGTAACTCTTGATTTTACAAGTGTTGACAAGGCATTTGACACACTTGCAAGCCTTAGAGGTTCTAACGCCGGTATTATCGGTGGAGACATTAAGAAAATGGACTTCGATGCTATCCCCACAACAAGAAGAGGTACACCCGGTAAAACAGACCTTAACATTCTCTATGAACGTCTCTATTATCTCTACGCTAACAGAGGTATTATAGGCAAATACATAAGCGGCAGCCTTGACCTTGGTATTCTCGGTGCATTTTATGATGCCGACATTGACCTTTACCATGATTTCCTGGATAATCTTTATTGGACATTTGTTGATGAATCAGCTTACGAAGCTCCCTCAGGATGGACAGCTGACTCTATCATCCAGCATGGCGTTGATACATTCCTTCTCGGAGGCATAGACGTTAATGGTGATTTCAAAGACGGAATTCTTCCCTCAATGGCAGGTAAAACTAACATAAATATAGAAACTGTATGGCAGCTTATCGAAAATGCAGCTAATGCAGCTACAAAGGATATTCTTGCTCCTTATATTGACGATGAACTTATAACTCTTTTAAATGAATATAAGGCGAAAAATCCATCATACGCATGGGAACTTATTGACCTTTCAGAACTTGACCTCGGTAGTTATGTATGGGGCAAGTATGATACTGTAAATGGTGTTGCAGGTGAAATCAACCACTTCCTCTATACAATTGTTGACCAGATATGGAAAGGTGAAAAGTTCTGGGTTGACGGTGGTAATGAACTCCTTGAACAGAACATTGCAGAAGCAATCAAAGTTCTTTATAAAGAACTCGGTGCAGTTATCCTTCCTGCTTCAGCAGAATTCCTTCCTCAGGCAGAAATTGATGGTATGAACTTCCAGGAACTCGTTTGCTATGTTGCAAAACAATTCCTTCAGGTTGAAATGCCCTATATTGTTTGGGAAGATTCAATGGGTGAAAAAGTTCCCCTCGATAACATCGGTCAGCTTGTTTGTTACATTGCATATTCAATCATTGCAGAACTTCCCATCAATACTGACTATATGACCAATGTTGAATGGGGCATGACTGAATACGGCAAAGACTATGCTCTTGAAATGATTGCAGATATCGGTGCTTATTACCTCAATGGTGCTCTTCCTGTATCAATCGGCTATGGTGAGGGTATTGAAATGCTCATGAAAAAACTTGTCGACTGGGCACTCAGCGATAACAACTTCGGTGGTTTCTTTAAAGGTTGTGGTGTTTTAAATTCCGATTCACCCTGGACAAAGATTGATAAGACTTTATTTGCAGTTATTCCTCTCCATCAGATCCTCGGTGGCAATGCAACAGGTTCTTACGACCTGATTATGAACAAAATTATAGGCAATTTCTTTGACCTTAATCTTGAGGGACTACTCAGTCTTCTTTACAAAACTGACTACAGCCTTCTTAACAACAAAACTCCCGAATTTGTTGTGAATATTCTCAACCGTTTCCTCAATATTGTTTTCGCAAGAAACACTCAGCCGGCAATTATTTCAACATCACTTACTACATTTGATTCAATCATTCAGAATTCAAACCTTGCACTTTCAGCAGAAAGATTTTTCAGCGGTCTTTACGAAGCAGGTAAGTATGAATATTTCTGGACATCACTTCTTCCTTTAATCAATCCGATTCTGATAGGTGAAACCGATGGCATTACTGCTCCCTCAGGTTACGCTATCGACACAATCGGAGAACTTGAAGAATACCTTGCTGTAGGCGAAGCAATGCTTGAAGAACCTGATGTATATGAGACGAATGCCTATTACTGGAATCAGCCTGAAGACTATAAACTCTGGAGATACAATAAAGCATATGAAGCTTACGTTGATGCAAGGGCACTTGCAGATGGATATTATGAAGCAGAAGACCCTTCAGAATACACAGCCGAAACTTTTGCAAATGCAGCTTACCGTATTGATTATTACATGGAAAAAACGTTGTACGACCAGAATATCGCTGCTACTTGTCATCTTCGGTATATAATTTACATCATTGAATACGCTAAGTATTATGATGAAAGCAATTACCCTGCAGATGTTTGGGAAAACTATGAAACAGCCCTTGACCATGCATATACACTTCTTGAAATTAGTCCTGAAACATCTAATTGTAGTGCTAACCCCGAACTTAAACAATCAATGGTAAACGCTGCAAGAAGAAACCTTATGGATGCAATGAGACTTCTTGAAATTGACCTTGCTGACCTTTCGGAACTTAGCTATATGCTCAATGTAGCTAAAACAGTTAACACAGAAGGCAAGACAGAAGAGTCTGTTGCACATCTTAATGAACTTATTGCAGAGGCAGAAGAGTTTGTTGCAGGTTCATGGACAATTGACTATCAGGATGAAATTGACCAACTTGTTGAAGACCTTCAGGAAGCTATTGATAATCTTGAATCTATACCTGAAGAACCCACTCACATAGCAGGTTCACCTGTCAGAGAAAAGTTTATTCAGTCCACATGCGTATCCGGAGGCTCTTATGAAGAGGTTGTTTATTGTACATGCTGTACTCCCAAAGTGGAACTCAGCCGTACAAAAGTAACAATTGAAAAGACTCCGCATGCAGAAGTAATTATTCCTGCAGTAGCTGCTACATGTACAAGAACAGGTCTTACAGAAGGTAAGAAATGTTCAGTTTGTGGTACAGTTACAGTTAAACAGGAACTCGTTCCTGTAAAAGCACATACAGAAGTAATTATTCCTGCAGTAGATGCTACGTGTACAGCAACAGGTCTTACAGCAGGTAAGAAATGTTCAGTTTGTGGTACAGTTACAGTTAAGCAGTATACGACTGCAAAACTTCCTCATACTGAAGCAACAAGACAAGAAAACAGAGTTGAAGCAACTCCTACTTATGACGGTTCTTACGACCTTGTAACTTATTGTACAGTATGTAAAGAAGTGCTTAAGCGTGAAACAATCAAAATTCCTGCAACAGGTCACACAATCGGTGCAGCTGTAAAAGAAAACATTATAGATTCAACATGTAAGACAGAAGGTTCTTACGATTCAGTAGTATATTGTACATGCTGTACTCCCAAAGTGGAACTCAGCCGTACAACAAAAACAATTGCAAAGAAATCTCATACAGAAGTAATTATTCCTGCAGTAGCTGCTACATGTACAGCTACAGGTCTTACAGCAGGTAAGAAATGTTCAGTTTGTGGTACAGTTACAGTTAAGCAGAATCCAACTGAAAAACTTCCTCATACTGAAGAATCAGTTGTAACACCTCCCACATGTACAGATAAAGGTT
>JAZRNJ010000263.1:0-4400 GCA_045648125.1 Acutalibacteraceae bacterium | reverse complement strand
GGACGTTATCATCCGTCAGGAGGACTGCCACTGCGAAGAGGGTATCAACGTATACGATATTTATGACGGTGATCCCAAGTACGGCGGCAGAAAGATTGTAGGTCTTGCAGAAAGACTTACAGGCAGATATTTGCTTGAAGATTATGTTGACCCCGCAACGGGCGAACTGATCGCAAGCAAGGACAAGATGATGACCGACGTTATTGCTGAAAAGGTAGCAGCAAGCGTTCAGAAAGAGCATGACAGACAGGTTGCAGCAGGCGAAGCAGCTGAAACCTCAAAGGCTCAGATCAAGATTCGTTCACTCCTCTCATGTAGCGCAGACCGCGGTGTTTGTATCAAGTGCTACGGTGCAAACCTTGCAACAGGTGATCCCGTAACCGTTGGTGAAGCAGTTGGTATTATTGCTGCTCAGTCAATCGGTGAACCCGGTACACAGCTTACAATGAGAACGTTCCATACAGGTGGTGCTAAGGACGCAGGCGATATCACACAGGGTCTTCCCAGAATCGAAGAACTCTTCGAAGCACGTAGACCTAAGGTACACGCTATCATCAGTGAAATCGCAGGTGTTGTTTCACTCAGAGAAATCAAGAAGAGTAAGCACGTTGTTGTAACTGATCCCGAAACAGCAGACGAAAGAAGTTATCTTATCCCCTACGGCTTCCGTCTCAGAGTTCAGGAAGGCGACATCATTGAAAAGGGTCATGCTCTTACAGAAGGTTCACTCTTCCCCCACGATATTCTCGATGTTCTCGGTGTTCATTCAGTTCACGATTACCTCATCCGTGAAGTTCAGAGAACTTACCGTATGCAGGGTGTTGATATCAACGACAAGCATATTGAAGTTATTGTTCGTCAGATGATGAGAAAAGTTGAAGTTGAGAATCCCGGCGATAGTGACATTCTTCCCGGAACAAAGATTGAAAAGAAAGAGTTCAGAGAAATCAATAAACAGATTGCAGCTAAAGCAGCTGAAGAAGGCAGAGAACCTAACTTTATTGAAGCAAAAGATGTTCTTATGGGTATCACAAAGGCATCACTTGCTACAGACTCATTCCTTTCAGCAGCATCATTCCAGGAAACAACAAGAGTTCTTACAGATGCAGCTATCAAGGGCAAAACTGACCCGCTCCTTGGTCTTAAAGAAAACGTTATCATCGGTAAACTTCTTCCCTCAGGTACAGGTATGAAGTGCTACCAGGATGTTAAGGTTGTTCCCACAGAAGAACCCAAGGAAGAAACTCAGGAGTTTTATTACTCAACAGAAAAATAATAACTGATTAAAGTTTTACAGGCTACCGCAGAAATGCAGTAGCCTGTTTTTTTATATTCGTTCACATGCAAATTATAATTTTCAACATAAAAACAGTCGTACTTCCCATCAGGGTTGTACGGCTGTTTCTGTTTTATATTTCTTCAATTTCAAAAAACACAACGTTACTTGCATCAAGGACAACATTAAGGGAAAGTTTACCCTCAGATGAAGTTACTTCGTATTCTGTAGGGGTGAGAACTGCGCACTCTTTGTATTTTTCACGGAGTTCTCTGTTATAAATCTCTCTTGCTTCAGGATCTCTGAGAGTTGTTATGCTGTCAAGCATCGGATCATCAGGTGACCATGCAAAACAGTCGTCAGTTATGTTGTAGGTTTTTCTGTCTTCCTCCCATTCGTCAAAGTAGTTACAGTCATCATTTATAAGATACTGTGTGACTTTGTACTTTTTGCCGTCTTCTGCAGGAATGTTCAGAGTGACATCTGCTTTACCCTTGTAATCAAGTTTGTTCCTGAAATTATAAACCATTGCACGGAAATTGCCTGTTTCTTCATCAATTGCAACAAGATTTCCGATTTCGTTTTTAAGGGAAGTTTTCAAAGCCATTGTATCGGCTGAAAGCATTCTGTATCCTTCAAATTTTGCAAGGTTTTTTGCCACATGGTAACTGATTATGGGGTAACCGTCAAGATTTCCGTTTGTAAGGAAATTCCATGAAGATAAATAGTCACCGCCTGCACAGATAGTCTGAGCGAAAATTCGTGCATCATAGGCAGCCTGCCATGTGAATCCCACAGTCCTGTTGTTAAGCTCTCTTGAATCCTCACCGTCTGCTAATCCGCTGTGGACTCTGCCCTCATCAATACCGTAAATCAAATTGTTAAGGCCATATTTTTCAGCAGTATTTTTAAGGTAACCGATTGTTTCAGGGAGAGTATAGCCTTCGGTAAATTTACCCGGCTCAAAGTCATAGAAAGAACCTGCAAGAAATTTTATATGAGAGCCTTTTTGTCCATTGGCGTAATTTGTGCCTTCTGCTACATGACGGATGAAAATTTCCTCATCCCACAGACCTTCTGTAACGGTCATGCTATGAGCCCCTACAAAAACATCTTCGCCGATAACATCAATAAGCGCCTGTACCGTGTAATCGTAAAGTTTACAGTAGGCTTCTGCCGACTCATCAGGGTCACCGCTTTTTGCCATGAACCAGTCTTTGTTCTCATATTCTGTCATAACACCGAAACGCCATGTTTTCACTTCTTCAATACCAAATTCATCAACAAGAGCCTGAGCAATTGCTTTGATGTAGGTATAATAAGCACCAAAATCATCAGGTGGATAAGGATTCATACCGAATCCTCCCATTTCGTAACCTGAAGTGAATTTCAGCGGTACACCACCTAACTTCAGGTGAGGCTTTGCGCCGAGATTAAGAATGCCACGGCAGTTTTCTATGAGAGGTTCAAATTTATAGTCTGTAAAGGTTGTTGTATCATAGGGGTCAATGAACAAATCCCTATCTGCAGTACCGCCTGTACACTGCATAAGCTGAACATATTTTACAAACTCAAAAACGTCGTTTTCTTCATTTCTCTCTGCATTGTAAAAGGACTGTCCCATGTGCCAGATGTTTATATTATCAACAACGTTGGGAATAATATCACCCTTTGATGAAGTATCAACATCAATTACGGCAGAACTTACACCTGAGAAAAGTCCGAAGAATGATGAAAAGAAAAATGCTATTGCGGTAAATACCGTTGTTAAACAAGATGTAAAACTCATTATTTATCACCAAAATAGTATACACGCATTTCGTAAGGTCTTGTTTTGAATGTATTGTGTTTACGCATGTTTTTATCATAGTTTGCAAGCATGAGCTTACCTTCTTCAAGGTTGTAACCCTTGGGAGCAGTAAATTCTACAGGTTTATCTGTGAATGAGCATACAACAAGGAGTTTTTCGTTGCCGAGAACTCGTTCGTAGCAGTAAATTTTGTTACTTTCTGCATAATGCTCTTTGTAAATACCGTCACGTACAACGTGGTATTCTTTTCTGAATTTGATAAGTTTACGGTAGAAGTTGAGGATAGAGTTCTTGTCTTTTTCCTGATCTTCTACGTTAACCTGCCAATAGTTTTCGTTGATGTAGAACCAGGGTTTATCAGCAGTTGTGAAACCTGCGTTCTTTGTGTTTGACCACTGAACGGGAGTTCTGCCGTTGTCACGGCTACGCTTTTTGAGAACGTTCATAATTTTCTCTTCAGGGAAGTGAAGAACGCTCTTATAAAGTCTGTGAGCATTGTAAGTAGAAACGTCCTCGTACATTTCAAGTTTGGGAAGACGGATATCTGTCATACCGATTTCCTGGCCCTGATAAACGAAAGGAGTACCTTTCTGAAGCATGTACATTGCTGCGAGCATCTTACCGCTTTCTTCACGGTATGCTTCACTGCCGTAACGGCTGATAATACGGGGATGGTCGTGGTTTTCAAGGTAAAGTGCGTTCCAGCCTTTGCCTTCAAGAGCATACTGCCATTTTGAGAAAGCTTTCTTCATTCTCTTGAGGTTGAAAGGTGTGGGAATGGGATCTGTCATAAAGCAGTCTGCTTCCATGTGCTGGAAGTGGAACATCATGTCAAGCTGCTGGTCAGGACCTTCTTCGATGAAAGGAAGTGCAGCTTTGGGAGTCATCATAGGTGCTTCACCAACTACGAAGCAGTCGTAATTGTCAAGAACGTCACGTCTGTATTCGAGGAGATATTCGTGAATGTGAGGACCATGTGTATAATGTTCAAGTCCACATGCTACAGGAATGGGAAGACCGTTGGGAAGTCCTTCAGCCTTTGAAATCCATGTGATAACGTCTTCACGGAAGCCATCAACACCCATATCAAGCCAGAATCTCATAATATCCTTAACTTCTTCTCTTACCTTGGGGTTATCATGGTTAAGGTCGGGCTGACCTTTTGCAAAAATGTGAAGATAATATTCAACAAGGTCTGCCTTGTATTCCCATGCATCACCATCAAAGGATGAAAGCCAGTTGTTTGGAGGTTTTTTGCCATTCTTACCTTTTCTCCAGAAATAGTAATCATGGTAGGGGTTATCGTGTCACTTC
>JAZRNJ010000262.1:0-4640 GCA_045648125.1 Acutalibacteraceae bacterium | reverse complement strand
CTTTACGGTGCTTGCGGGTTGTGTACAGTTGAAGTCGAGGGTATCCCAAAACTTCTTCGTGCATGTTCTGCCAAAGCCGGTGACGGCATGGTAATCCACACCAATTCCGAGAGAGTGAAAAAATCAAGAAAAATTGCTCTTGAACTTCTCATGAGTGACCACACAGGAGATTGCGTTGGCCCCTGTTCACTTAACTGCCCTGCAGGTACAGACTGTCAAGGATACGTAAAACTCATTTCTCAGGGGAAATTTCATGAAGCAGTTGCCCTTATAAAAGAAAAACTCCCCTTACCTGCATCTATCGGCAGAGTCTGTCCTCATCCTTGCGAAAGTGCCTGCAGAAGACAGATGGTAGAAGAGAGCATTTCAATTGCATACTTAAAAGCATTTGCCGCTGATGAAGATATGAAAGAAAACACTTTTGTTCCTGAGGTTTTGCCTGAAACAGGCAAAAAAGTTGCTGTTATCGGTGGTGGTCCTGCAGGACTGACGTCAGCTTACTTTCTCAGAATAAAAGGACACTCGGTAACAATTTTTGATGCAATGCCTCAGATGGGCGGTATGCTCAGATACGGTATTCCCGAATACAGACTTCCAAAAAAAATTGTAGAAGCCGAAGTAAAACAGATTGAATCCTTAGGCGTCACAATGAAAAACAACGTGAAAATCGGCAGAGATATTTCTTTTGAAGATTTAAGGAAAGAATATGATGCAGTAGTTGTTGCAATAGGTGCGTGGAACAGCCTTTCAATGCATTGCAAGGGTGAAAACCTTGAAGGTGTTGTTGGTGGCATTGACTTCTTACGGGAAGTAAACGAAGGAAAAAGACCTGACATCGGAAAGCGTGTTGCAGTAGTCGGTGGCGGTAACACGGCAATGGATGCCTGCAGAACAGCAAAACGTCTCGGTGCTGAAGAAGTTTATGTAATTTACAGAAGAACACGTGACGAAATGCCTGCAGAAAAAATTGAAATCCTGGAAGCTGAAGAAGAGGGAGTAACATTCAAATTCCTTACAAATCCTGATGAGTTTACAGGCGAAAACGGCAAAGTAACATCAGTAAAACTTCAGGTTATGGAATTAGGTGAGCCTGATTTGTCAGGCAGACGTTCTCCTGTTCCCGTAGAAGGAAAATTTGAAATTCTGCCTGTTGATACGGTAATTATGGCAATCGGTCAGAAAGTGAACACATCAGGTTTTGAAAACATTGACCTTAATTCAAGGGGCATTATTTCTGCTGATGAAAAAACTTTCAGAACATCCCTTGATGGTGTTTTCGCAATAGGTGACGCCACAAACAAAGGTGCTTCCATTGCAATTTCAGCCATCGGAGAAGCTGAAAAAGCATCAAAAGTAATTGACGGCTATCTTCTGGGAATGGATATTCCTTACAGAAAACCTTTTGTTTCAGAAAAAACAGTAACTCCTGAAATGCTCAGAGATAAAGAAAAAATTCCGAGAGCAGAAATGCCCATTATGAATGCTGAAAAGCGAGTTAAAACTTTTGATGAAATTGCTCTCGGTTTTACAAAAGAACAGGCGATTGCAGAGGCTTCACGATGTCTTGAATGCGGATGTCACGATTATCATGAATGTAAATTAATTAAGTATGCAAATTGGTACGATATTTCTCCCGAAAGATTTTCAGGGATGAAAAACCTTTTCCCAAAGGAAAGAAAATTGGTTTCAATTGAACGTGACCAGAGCAAATGCATTCTTTGCGGACTTTGTGTAAGAGTTTGCGATGAAGTGGCAAAAAAAGGCATTTTAGGTCTTGTCGGCAGAGGTTTTACAACCACAATAAAACCTGAATTTAAGAATGACGATGTAATTTCATTCTGCAAAAGTTGTAACAAATGTGCAGAGGCCTGTCCTACAGGAGCGTTGAAAATTCTTTGAATTTTCAAGTAAAATACTTTTTCACAGAAACATTGATATGCTGCAACTCTATTTTATGATAACGGAGTAACATTTGAATGGATTTACCGAAACGAAAATCAACGAGACTTAAAAACTATGATTACAGCATACCCGGTGCATATTTCATTACAATCTGTGTCAAAAACGCAGATGTATTTTCTCAGATATCATCGTAGGGGCGATTCACGAATCGCCCGTTCTGAAGTTAAAAGAATACGGAAAAATTGCAGATAAAATTATTAAAAGCCTTGAAAACAGATTTGATATTGAAATACCCAAATATGTAATAATGCCAAACCATATACACTTACTTGTTGTAATCACGAGTTCTGAACTTTTGCGGGCGATTCGTGAATCGCCCCTACGTGGAAGGTCTGTTATTTCAAAAGTAATCGGTTATATGAAAATGAATATTTCAAAAGAAATCCGAAAAATCAATCCTGACGAATGTATCTGGCAACGTTCTTTCCACGACCATATTGTCCGTAACCAGAAAGATTATGAACGACTCTGGACTTACATTGACATTAACCCCTTTAAATGGGAATCAGATTGTTTCTATCAGAAAAACTCACAAAAATATTAAGAACCACCAACTACTTCAAATTGAAGTTTGTCGGTGGTTTTTGCATTACTTTTTATATTTTATTTTAAAAATTTCCTTTATCGAAGGTTTCAAGTGCTTTTACACTTGCTGCGAAGCAGTTTGCAAGGCCTTCTTCGTTCATGTTTGACGCTGTATCAAGACGGGTGTGATAATATCTTTCAAGTTTATGATTAAGACCTGTAATTGAAGCAGCTCTGTAACCCGCCTGAGTGAAAGCTGCTGCATCACATGCACCACCCATTGGCGGTACCCAACCTTTTTTACAGGGAATACCAAGTTCCTTTGAAGAATCCACAAATAAATCGCATACCTGTTTATCTGCCCTGACTGTACCGTTAAGGTCACGGTAATTTGCCATAAGGAATTTGGGGTCATAAATTGTATCATAAGCGTAAATAATTGTGGGAACATCTGTGAATTCACCTTTGTGCATTTCACACCATGCTTTTGAACCTCTCAGACCACATTCCTCTGAGCCTGTGAGAATTACGCCCACTTCTGTATTTTCAAGTTCAATGCCTTCATCTTTAAGTGCTTTGAGAATTGCAATTCCCATGTAACAGCCTGAAAGGTTATCGTTTGCACCGTCTACAACACGGCGATAGTTTACCATAAAATAAAGTCCGATTACAAAAGGAACAAAAATAAGTCCCCATAAAGCAAGTTTAAAAATGAGTCCGTCAGAAGCAACATTCACAAAGTCAAAACCGTTTCTTACAACATACCATACTGAAAGCACAAGATAATACAGTGCACCAACTACCACAAGTGCCATGTGCATGTCAAAGCCCACACCACCGAAAGCGTAGTTTACAGGCCATTCCCATGCTGCATCGGGATGTCCGTTGAAGATAATTCTTCTCTTCGTTTCTCCTGTACATTTTTTGATAGCCGTTACATTGTGGCTTGTTTTTTCCTTAAAAAACGGGTCAATAAGTTGCTTGTAAGTTCCGAACTCAGCAAGGAAAATTATAAACCCTGCAGCAATAAGCACAGCTGACACAATGGGCGCAACAAAAAACATGCCTATCGCAAGGAGGACAAGTGTCATTGTGAAAAATATCCAACCGTAAAAAGCACCTGAATGAAGTTTGAAACTTTCAACTTTTACTTCTTCACAACCACAGTCTTTTTTTAGCACATCAGCCATATATTCACAAGCCTGTTTTTCACCTTTTGAGCCTGAATCTCTTTTTTCAAAATTCTTGATTATGTAGCCGATTTCCCTGACCATATAATCTGCCATTTTTTCTTTTTTCTCAATTATTCTTTTCAAATTCATCCTTTAATCACCTTTCTTTGCAACAACTTGTTCAGTTTACTAAAAATTTGTGATTAAAATATACCGAATATATTACTAATTCATTAACAAAACACAAACCGACAAAAAGTGTCATCACTCTTTGTCGGTTCATTTTTTACCTTTTACTTTATCCCAGTAATCTCTGAAAGCCTGTTCATTTTTGTTTTCACCGGGAATATAATATTTTTTGTTTTTAAGTTTATCGGGAAGATACTGCTGAGGCACCCAATGGTTGGGATAATCGTGAGGATAATTATAAAACTGTCCTTTGTTCTGATTATCTTCTCCGTCAAAATGCTTATTCTGGAGTGTTCTCGGTATTGGCCCTGAATTACCTGTCCTTAAATCCTGAGCAGCCATATCATAGGCAAGATATGCTGAATTTGACTTGGGACTGTTGCACACAAGCACAACTGCATCTGCAAGTGGAATTCTTGCTTCAGGAAGTCCCACCATAAGTGCTGAATCAACGGCTGATTTTACAATGGGAATTATCATCGGATACGCAAGTCCCACATCTTCACATGCACACACAACAAGTCTCCTGCATGCAGAGGGCAAATCCCCTGCTTCAAGAAGCCTTGCAAGGTAGTGGAGTGCTGCATCAGGGTCTGAACCTCGCATTGATTTCTGGAAAGCAGAAAGAATGTCGTAATGTTCATCGCCTTCCCTGTCATATTTCATTGCACTTTTTTGTGTAAGCTCTTTAACGCAGTCAAGGGTAATTTTTCTTTTACCGTCTGCAATTCTTGTTGAAAGAACGCTTAATTCAACTGTGTTGATTGCTTTTCTTACATCTCCGCCACAGCC
>JAZRNJ010000261.1:0-5213 GCA_045648125.1 Acutalibacteraceae bacterium | reverse complement strand
CCTTACTGAAAATGATAATGTAAGCGTTTATGAAGCTTTCTGCCGTGTTGCAAAAAAGAAAAAGGCAGTAAGTGCAAAGGAACTTGATGCAATCGTTGCAACAACGGCTTTGCAAGTACCGCCTACTTATAAACTTGACAGTTATGTTATCAACAGCGGTAACATCATTTCCGCAACTGCAAATATCAAAATGAAAAAAGACGGAAAAGATGTGGGCGGAGTCAGCATCGGTGACGGTCCTATCAATGCTGCTTTCATGGCAATTGAACAGATTGTGGGTTGCCACTATGAACTTGATGATTTCCAGATTCAGTCAGTTACTGAAGGTAAAGAAGCAATGGGTTCTGCAATTGTAAAACTCCGTTCAAACGGCAAAGTTTATGCAGGTAACGGCATTTCAACTGACATTATCAGTGCATCAATCCGTGCTTATGTCAGCGCACTTAACAAAATTGTTTACGAGGAGGGCTAATTAAATGAAACTCGCTTTTTCTACTAAAAACTGGAAAGGCTATTCATGGAGTGATTTCTGTCTCACTGCTCAGGATATCGGCTTTAAAGGAATTGAAGTTCACGACATAAAAGATGAAATTTTCACTTCTCAGAACGGTCCTCTTCACCCAAATAACACTCCTTCTGTAAAGCGTAAACTTAAAAATTTAGGTCTTACTGTTTCGGCTGTTGACTACACAGGCGACCTTACTGATTTTGAGAACCTTGCAGAATGTATTTCTGCTGCAAGTACACTTGCTTCTGACTTTGTGAAAATCACTTACACAGGTGAAGATAACGACGAAAAAGTTGTTTCACTCCTCAAAGATGCAGTAGAATTGGCTGAAAAAGAAAAGGTTATTCTCCTTATTGAAACCACAGGCATTTATTCAGACACAACAAAGCTCTGCGGTGTACTCAATGAATTTGCATCAGATTGGCTTTGTGTTGACTGGAACATGCATGATACATATTTTATAGGAAACGAAGATGCTGAAACTACAATCAAAAATCTCGGCTCTTACGTAAAACTTGTTCATGTTGCAGATGCTGTGAAAGAAAATGACAAAACTGTTTACACACTTATCGGTGACGGTGAACTTCCCTTTGAAGAAATGATGAACGCTCTTCGTTCAATTAACTATATTGGTTTTGTTTCCATTGAATGGGCACCTGACAGAATTGAAGAAATAAACGATTTAGAGGTTATCTTCCCTCATTTTGTCAATTTCATGCGTCGTTTCAGAACAAAGCACAACAAGAAAAGTGCACTTTACCACAATGCAACAGGCACAGGCAAATACATCTGGCCCAAAGAAACACTTATTGAGTATACTTTTTCACAGCTTCTTGACAGAGTTGTTGAAGAATTCCCTGACCAGTATGCATTCAAATATACAACTCTTGACTACACAAGAACTTATTCCGAATTCCGTGAAGACGTTGACACTTTTGCACGTTCACTTATTGCTCTTGGCGTAAAACCCGGTGACAAAGTTGCAGTATGGGCAACTAACATTCCTCAGTGGTTCATTGCTTTCTGGGCAACAACAAAAATCGGTGCAATTCTTGTAACAGTCAACACTGCTTATAAAATTCACGAAATTGAGTATCTTCTCAAACAGTCAGATACACACACTCTCATTACAATTGAATCATGCCTTGACTCAAATTATGCTGAGTCAATTGCTGAACTCTGTCCTGAACTTCAGACTGCAACACCCGGTCAGCCCTTACACTGTAAGAGACTTCCTTTCCTCAGAAACATTATCACAGTAGGCTACAGACAGAAAGGTTGCCTTACATGGGATGAAGCAGTAAACTTCTCTGCAAATGTTCCCGTTGAAGAAGTCTACAGAAGAGCTGCTAATGTCGACTGCCATGACGTTGCAAACATGCAGTACACTTCAGGTACAACAGGTTTCCCCAAGGGTGTTATGCTCACTCACTACAACATCGTAAACAACGGTAAATGTATCGGTGACAGAATGGACCTTTCAACTGCTGACAGAATGATGGTTCAGGTTCCTATGTTCCATTGCTTTGGTATGGTGCTTACAATGACTTCAACCATGTCACATGGCGGTACTCTTTGTCCTCTCCCCTATTTCTCAGCGAAATCATCTCTTGCATGTATCAACCTTGAGAGAATTACATGCTTTAACGGTGTACCCACAATGTACATTGCAATGTTCCAGCATGAAGATTTTGCAAAAACAGACTTCTCATACATGAGAACAGGCATTATGGCAGGTGCAAACTGTCCTGCTGACCTGATGAAAAAAGCTGCTGCAGAAATGAACATGACTCAGATTCTCAGCGTTTACGGTCAGACAGAAGCATCTCCCGGTTGCACAATGGGTGAATTTACAGAAAGCCTTGAACACAGAACAGAAACTGTAGGCAGTGCATTCCCAAATGTTGAATGTAAAATCATTGACCCTGAAACAAGCGAAGACCTTCCTGACGGTGAAAACGGTGAATTCGTAGCACGTGGTTACAACATCATGAAAGGCTATTATAAAATGCCTAAAGCAACTGCTTCTGCGATTGACAGTCAGGGTTGGCTTCACACAGGCGACATTGCCTGCAGAAGACCTGACGGGTACTATCTTATCACAGGCAGACTTAAAGATATGATTATCCGTGGTGGTGAAAATATCTATCCCAGAGAAATTGAAGAATTTATTTTCACTCACGAAGCAGTTGAAGACGTTCAGGTTATCGGTGTTCCCGACAAACGTTACGGTGAAGAAATTATGGCTTCAATTATCCTCAAAGAAGGTTATACAATGACTGTAGAGGAAATGAGCGACTATATCCTTTCTCACATGGCAAGACATAAGGTGCCCCGTTACATTGAATTTGTATCTTCTTTCCCGAAGAATGCTGCAGGTAAAATCCTCAAATACAAAATGCGTGAAGAAGCAATTGAAAAATTAGGTCTTCAGAACGTTGGCAAATAAAAAATATCGGCAGGAAACCCAAACAAAAGGTTTCCTGCTCTATAAATTTTATACATTATTCTCCTTGACTAAAAAAATAGTGAGATGTATAATTTAAATATACTTTATTAAAAGGAATGATATAAATGTTGGATATCAAATTTGTAGAAGCAACTACACTCAAAGCAAAACCCGACCCCAATACTCTTGGTTTCGGCGAAGTTTTCACAGACTACATGTTCACAATGGACTTCAGCAAAAAAGAAGGTTGGCACAATGCTCAGATTATTCCCTATGGTGAGCTTTCTCTCAGCCCTGCTGCTTGTGTTTTCCATTACGGTGCAGAAATCTTTGAAGGCATGAAAGCTTACAGAACTCCCGATGGCGAAGTTCAGCTCTTCAGACCTCTTGAAAACATCAGAAGACTTAACAATTCTGCTGACAGACTCTGCCTTCCTCAGATTGACGAAGAACTTGCACTCCATGTTCTTACAAAATTTGTTGAAGTTGAAAAAGACTGGGTTCCCTCAAAGAAAGGTACATCTCTTTACCTCAGACCCTTCCTTATTGCAACAGATGCAAAACTTGGTCTCCATGCAATTGACGAAGCAAAATACATCATCATCGCATCTCCCGTTGGCAGCTACTACAAAGAAGGCATTAACCCTGTTAAAATTATGATTGAAACAGAAGACGTTCGTGCTGTACGTGGTGGTACAGGTTACGCAAAATGTGGCGGTAACTATGCTGCAAGTAACAGAGCTGCTGCAAGAGCTGAAGAAAAAGGTTTCTCACAGGTTCTCTGGCTTGACGGTGTTGAAAGAAAATACATCGAAGAAGTTGGCGCTATGAACGTTATGTTCAAAATCGCAGGTAAAGTTAAAACTCCCAAACTCATCGGTTCAGTTCTTCCCGGTATCACAAGAAAATCATGCATCGAACTTATGAAATCAGAAGGTCAGGATGTTGAAGAAACGTTCATCTCAGTTGACGAAGTTATCGAAGCTCTTAAAAACGGTACTCTTGAAGAAGCATGGGGTTGCGGTACTGCAGCAGTTGTTTCTCCCATCGGTCTCCTTTCTTACGAAGGCACAGATTACGTAATCAATGATGGCAAAATCGGCGAACTCACTCAGCACCTCTATGATGAACTCACAGGTATTCAGTGGGGCGAAAAAGAAGATAAATTCGATTGGACTCTTAAAGTTTGATTTAATTGAATTTTTGCAAAAAATATCCCGTATGTTTCAGTACATACGGGATTTTTGTTTTATATATGTGTATCGGTTGTCATATTTCGGGACGGGCCCCCGTCCTCTTCAATACCAAGAGAAGACTTTTATTATTTTACCAGAGTGATTTTACGCCTTTTGAGTGAGCGTTGATGAGAGCAACGTCAATTGCGTTAACTTTACCGTCACCATTTATATCAACACAGTCAAGGCTATAATCTGTGAGTGCAACCACACCTTTTGCATGAGCGTTTGCACGTGCAACATCAATTGCGTTTACTTTGCCGTCACCATTCATGTCACCTATTTTGTTAAGACTGAAACCAAGTGTAATTTCACCATCTGTTGCTGAAACAGTATAAGTTCTTGTTGCATAAGTTTCTTTTGAAACAGTCACTGTGTATTCACCGTCTTCAACATCTGTAAATGTGATTTCATTCATTTCACCTGAGATTATCACTTCTCTGATGACATAACCATTAACATCTGTAAGAGTTACTGTAATACCTGTTTTCGGTACAGAAGCAGTTTCTTTTTCGCCACAAAGTGAACATGTTCTTGTTTTAACGCCGTCTTCTGTTTCAGTAGGTTCAGTTGTGATTTCCCATGAACCGAAATTATGTACACATTCTTCACTGAGAAAATGAATTGTTGCGTTTAACAACGAATCATTTTCTGAACCAATTGTGATTTCATTCCATTCTTCTTCGGTGCCGTTGTAGTAAACATCGGTAAGGCTGTCGCAAGAATCGAACGCACGATTACCTATGTTTGTGACACTTTTGCCGATTGTGACTGAGGTAAGGCTGTCGCAAAAATCGAACGCACAAATACCTATGTTTGTGACACTTTTGCCGATTGTGACTGAGGTAAGGCTGTCGCAATAATAGAACGCACCTCCACCTATACTTGTCACACTGTCAGGGATTTCAAAAGTTTCCCTGCTATTTCCTATGGGATATTGAATCAGAGTTGTTTTATCTTTATTATACAATACTCCATATTCATCACTGCTGTAATTTGGGTTATTTTCGTTAACAGTAAT
>JAZRNJ010000260.1:0-5932 GCA_045648125.1 Acutalibacteraceae bacterium | reverse complement strand
GTGCAGGTCAGAGATGTATGGCTCTCTCCTGCTGTGTAGTTGTTGACAGCATTGCTGACAAATTCGTTGCTGAACTTAAAAAACAGGCTGAAAAAATCACACTTGGTCCTTCATGGGACAAAAATTCAAAGCTGGGACCGATTACATACAAGAAACATTACGACGAAGTTATTGCTGACATCAACAAAGGCGTTGAAGAAGGTGCAACT
The DNA here is from genome assembly GCA_045648125.1 of Acutalibacteraceae bacterium. Lineage (GTDB taxonomy): Bacteria > Bacillota > Clostridia > Oscillospirales > Acutalibacteraceae > SIG575. The sequence goes on along the minus strand of JAZRNJ010000260.1, from coordinate 5,723 downwards.
CTTGTACTTGACGGCAGAAACTGTAAAGTAGAAGGCTATGAAGACGGCTATTTTGTTGGTCCTACAATCTTCGACAATGTTACAGAAGATATGACAATCGGCAGTGACGAAGTTTTCGGACCTGTTCTCTGCATCAAGAGATGCAAAGACTTTGAAGAAGGTCTTAAAATCATGAATGCAAGTCCCTATGCAAACGGCTCAGTTATTTACACACAGAGTGGTTTCTACGGCAGAGAATTTGCACGTCACACAGACGGTGGTCAGGTTGGTATCAACGTTGGTATTCCTGTACCCATCGGATTCTTCCCCTTCTCAGGTCACAAACAGTCATTCTTCGGTGACCTTCATTGTCTCGGTAAAGATGCTTACAGATTCTACACAGAATCAAAAGCAGTTACAACACACTGGTTCTCAGAAGACGAAAAGAAAGCTCTTGACGTCAGCACATGGGACGGTACAATATAAATATAAAATCTTCTAAATTTTCCTAAGAAAGGATTTGAAAAATATGATTAAAATCGGTATTATCGGCGCAGGTCGTATCGGCAAAGTACATCTTCAGTCAATCACATACCACGTTAAAGGTGCAACAGTAAAATCAATTGCTGATCCCTTTATGAACGAAGAAACTGAAGCTTTTGTTAAAAGCATGGGCGTTGAAGTAATCACAAAAGATTACAAAGAAATCCTTGCTGACCCTGAAATTGATGCAGTTATGGTTTGCTCATCAACTGACACTCATTCAACAATTTCTGTTGAAGCAATCAATGCAGGTAAACACGTATTCTGTGAAAAACCTGTTGACCATTCAATCGAAAAAATCCAGGCTGTTGCTGATGCACTCCAGGGCAAAAACCTTAAATTCCAGGTTGGTTTCAACAGAAGATTTGACCACAACTTCGCTGCTATCCGTAAAGCAGTTGGCGGTGGCAGAATCGGTGAGCCCCACATCGTTAAAATCACTTCTCGTGACCCTGAACCCCCCAATCCTGCATACATCAAGGTTTCAGGCGGTATCTTCCTTGATATGACTATTCACGATTTTGACATGGCTACATTCCTTGTAAACAGCGATGTTGAAGAAGTTTACGTTCAGTCTGCAGTTCTTGTTGACCCTGCAATCGGTGAACAGGGTGACGTTGACACAGCAATTATCACAATGAAGATGGCTAACGGTGCTCTTTGTGTAATCGACAATTCCCGTAGAGCTGCTTACGGTTATGACCAGAGAGCAGAAGTTTTCGGTTCAAAAGGTATGGTTGCCACAACTAACGACACACTTTCATCAGCAGTTGTTTCTGATGCAAACGGTGTTACAGGCGAAAAGCCCCTCTTCTTCTTCCTTGAAAGATACATGCAGTCTTTCACAGACGAAGTTGCACAGTTCGTTGATGCAATTGAAAACGACAAGGAAGTTCCTGTTGGTATTCATGCAGGTATGCAGTCTGTTAAAATCGGTCTTGCTGCAAAGAAATCTGTAGAAGAACACAGACCTGTAAAACTTTCAGAAATTCAGTAATTTTATGTAAAAACCTCTTCTTGAAAAAGAAGAGGTTTTAATATCAAAAAGCAGAGTTGACATAAAATCAACTCTGCTTTCTTTTATTATATGAAATTTATTTAAGGATAAAACCGTAGGAAATTTCGCCCTGAGCATATTTTACGTCAACCACATAATAATATTCTCCTGTTTCAGGGAATGTTATTACCGGCATATTTTCGCTTACATAGTACTTTTCATTAATAATACCTGACTTGTTTTCTTTATCAAGTTCAGATTTTTCCGCTGCGTAAATCTTATACCCGACAACATTTCCTGTAAATCTGAGTTCGATACTTTTTCCTGCATCTTCACGATTTAATACACAGACACTTTCTTCATCAAGGCAGAAAATTCCGTCTGCTAAAATCTCATTGCCCGAAGAATCAGTCCATGTGTAAGAGCCACTTTTGGTAAGAGCGTAAAAACCTGCCAGGTCACCGTTTCTGATATGTACACCGAGAATCGGCGGATAATTGAGTGAAGCATCCTGTGTCGGTGCTTCAGTTTTTTCACCTGCACAAGAACAACAAACAAAACAGAGCATAAAAGCAATTATCAGACAAAAAATCTTTTTCATTTTCAATCCTCCAGATACAAATCTTTGAGTTTTTCTCTTTTTTCTTCATCAAGACCAAGGCATTTTTCTGCATAGTTTTCAACAGTACCGTATCTTTTTTCAATCTCATCATACATTGCAAGGATAAAATCTTTGTTTGTACTGAGAAAAACTTTTGCATAGTCAGAAACTTTTTTGCTCTTTGACATGACTTTTGCAAGAAGCCTGTACTTTTTACTGAATTTTGCACCGAATTTTTCAGTTGCAAGATAGTCTCTGATAATCATTTCCTTTGGGACTCCCAGAATCGAAAGGATAACCATACACGCAGCACCTACTCTGTCTTTACCTGCACTGCAATGAAAAAGCACCGCACCCTCTTCTGTTGCAAGAAGAACTTCAAAAAATCTTGCAATATTTTTGAGTGAGTTTTCATTGATTATAAGTGCTTTGTACATGTTTTTCATGTACTCATCTGCAGCCATGTCCATTGATTTTACTTTCTTTATGGCAGTTGCAAAAATGTTTTTTTCGTAAGTAATGCCCACCGTCTGAGTATCTACGAAAGGAATGTGCTCAAACAGAACTCCGTCTATTTCAGGGTCAGGTTTATGCTCCTTTTCCATATCAGTTCTCAGGTCAATTATCTTTTTCAGGTTATATTCATTTTTAAGAATTTGTATATCTTTTTCAGTAATCTTTGAAAGTTCACCACTTCTGATAAGTCTGTGAGGCTTGATTTTTCTGCCGTCAGCTGTAGAAAACCCACCTAAATCACGGGTGTTTTCAAGAGACTCAAGATGTATTCTTTTTACAACAAACTTTTTCTTGTCCATTTCACAATCTCCTGTAATGATATGAAGATTGTAGCATAATAACAAGATATTTTCAAGTTAAACTATCAGTTTACTCCTCATTTTTTTCAGTATCTTTTTTTCTTTCCTTGAAACCTGTACCTGTGACATACCTAAAGCTTCTGCAGTTTTCGATTGGGTAAATCCTTTAAAATACCGAAGATTAATTATATTTTTCTCCTCTTCCTCCAATAAATCAATCGTCTGATGAAGCGACATTATTTCCGAAATTCTTTCCTCGGGTGCTTCAATGGGAATATCAATTTCACCTGATGAATTTTCGTCATCAACTGTCAGGGAAACCGTTGGCATTGCTGCAGTGAGTAATTCGGCAGTTTCAGTAACAGACATTCCGATTTTTTCTGATAATTGACTGATAGTCGGTTCATATCCAAGATATTCTGTCAGTTTTTCTTTTTCTTTCATGGCAAATCTGATTTTTTCTTTCATTGCTCGTGAAACCTTTACTGTACCTCCGTCACGGAAAATTCTTTTGATTTCACCGAGAATTACAGGCACGGCATAAGTGGAAAAAGAAAAACCTCTTTCTTCATCAAAGCCGTCTGCAGCTTTTACGAGACCCACACAACCTGCTTGAAACAAATCGTCATATTCGACTCCCCTGCCTCTGAATTTATTGGCACAGGAATGAACAAGACCGATGTTTTCTTCTATCATCTGACTTCTTGGTTTATCTCTTACCATCTTTTTGCAAATCTTCCGTTAATTTTCTTTTCAAGAACTACCGTTGTTCCTTTTCCTACTTTTGAACTGACTTTCACTTTATCCATAAAACTTTCCATAACAGCAAAACCGAGACCTGCTCTTTCACCTCCTGAGGTTGTAAAAAGAGGCTCCATTGCCTGAGTTATGTTTTCTATGCCACATCCTTTGTCTCGGATTTTCATCTGCACTTTACCATCTTCAAAAATTGATGCAGTTATGTAAATTTTGCCTTTCGACTCTTTGTAGCCATGAACAATTGAGTTGGTTACTGCTTCACTGACTGCTGTTTTAATATCTCCCAATTCTTCAATTGTAGGGTCAAGTTGTGACACAAAAGATGCCACAGCCACCCTTGAAAAGCTTTCATTTACCGAACGGCTTTCAATTTCAAGTTTCATTGTGTTAATTGCATTCATTTTTAACTCTCCTTTACTGTAATTCTTCCAAGTTTTTCTATACCCGACAGCCTTACAACCCGTGCCATATTAAGAGGCACATTCACCACTTCAATTCTCCCTGAATATGCTGACATCAGTTTATATCTTCCCATAATAAGACCGATTCCGGAACTATCCATAAAAGTTACGTTACTGTAATCAAGTCGCAAAACATCAGGCTTGTCTTTCTGTATTCTTCTGTCAATTTCCGTTCTTATTCCAACGGCTGAATGATGGTCAATTTCTCCCTGTACAAAGGCTGTCAATATACCATCAGAAAAAGTTATTTTCATATATGACGCTCCTTTCTGAAAACAAAAAAATTCCTTACCAATAAATGATAAGGAATTGTGTGTGAATTTTATGCCGAAATGTGGCATGTATTAAATTATTTTTTAAGAGATACTGCTTCCTTTGCCTTTTCGGCAATATGCTCTGCATCAAGTCCGTAAACCTTGAGAAGCTCTGTTGCAGGACCTGACTGACCGAACTCATCGTATACACCAAGTTTGATAACGGGAACAGGAACTGTTTCTGTTACAACTTCGCTGACTGCTGAGCCAAGACCACCGATAACGCTGTGTTCTTCTGCAGTTACGATACAACCTGTTTCTTTTGCTGCTTTGATGATGATTTCTCTGTCGATAGGTTTGATTGTATGGATGTTGATAACTGCTGCATTGATGCCGTCTGATGCCAGTGTTTCTGCAGCAATAAGTGCTTCATTTACCATAAGACCTGTTGCGATGATTGTAACATCTGTGCCTTCTTTAAGCTGAACACCTTTGCCAAGTTCAAATTTATAATTTTCATCATAAATTCTGGGAGTAGCAAGTCTGCCGAAACGAAGGTAGAAAGGACCGTTCACCTCTGCTGCAGCAAAAACTGCTGCTCTTGCTTCAACATCGTCTGCAGGGTTTACAATTGTCATACCGGGAATTGTTCTCATGAGAGCAATATCTTCACAGCACTGATGACTTGCACCATCTTCACCTACTGAAATACCTGCATGAGTTGCACCGATTTTAACATTGAGACCGGGATAACCGATTGTATTTCTTACCTGTTCAAAAGCTCTGCCTGCAGCAAACATTGCAAATGAACTTGCAAAAACTGTGTAACCTGTTGTTGCAAGACCACCTGCAACACCAATCATGTTGCACTCTGCAATACCTGTATCAAAAAATCTTTCAGGGAATGCTTTTTTAAACATACCTGTTTTTGTAGCCTCTGCAAGGTCGGCATCAAGAACAATAACTTTTTCGTTTACTGCACCAAGTTCTGCAAGTGCAGCACCGTAAGCCTCTCTTGTGGCTTTTTTAATTACGTCTGCCATATTCTTATGCCTCCAATTCTATAAGTTTAGCGTTCAGTTCAGCCATAGCCTGTTCGTATTCTTCAGCTGAGGGTGCTTTACCATGCCATGAACACTGGTCTTCCATGAAGCTTACACCCTTACCTTTTACTGACTTTGCAATAATAGCTGTGGGTTTGCCTTTGAACTCTTTAGCCTGTGAGAAAGCCATTTCAATTTCGTCAAATGAATGAGCACAGATTTCGATTACATTCCAACCGAATGCTCTGAATTTTTCAGGAATAGGAAGTCG
>JAZRNJ010000259.1:0-1977 GCA_045648125.1 Acutalibacteraceae bacterium | reverse complement strand
GGTGATTGGTCAATATCAATTACTTTATCGAGAAGTTCTATACCCTCTATAGATTTGTGTTTACCGGCTATCTTTTTAGCACCGTTAAGTTCTGATGCTAATTTCTTATAAAGAATCTCATTGACAAGTGAGGATTTGCCTGAACCTGAAACGCCCGTTACACAGACAAATTTTCCAAGAGGAATATCTACATCAATATTCTGCAGATTATTCTGAGTTGCACCCTTGACTTTAAGAAAAGCACCATTTCCTTTTCTTCTGTTTTCGGGAATTTCTATTTTCTTTTTACCGCTCAGATACTTACCTGTCAATGAATCTTCACATTTTAAAATATCTTCATACTTACCTGCAAAAACAACATTACCTCCGTGTATACCTGCACCCGGACCTATATCAACAAGATAATCTGACTGTTCCATTGTTTCTTCATCATGTTCAACAACGATTAACGTGTTACCTATATCTCTCAAACGTTTAAGAGTTGTAAGAAGTTTATCATTATCTCTCTGATGAAGACCGATGCTGGGTTCATCAAGAACATAAAGAACACCGGTAAGTGATGAACCAATCTGTGTAGCCAATCTGATACGCTGACTTTCACCACCTGAAAGTGAACCTGACTGACGTGAAAGAGTAAGATAAGATAAACCTACTGAATTAAGAAATGACAGTCTCTCTTTAATTTCTTTTATTACAAGTTCTGCAATTGATTTATCTCTCTCAGACAACTGAAGATTATCAATAAAATCAATTGCTTCAACTATATTTTTCTGAGTAAATTCAATTATATTAATACCACCGACAGTTACTGACAAAGACTCTTTTTTCAGTCTGAATCCTGAACAATCAGGACAAATACCATCATCCATGAACTGTTCAATATCATTCCTTGACCATTCACTTGTAGTACTTTCGTAACGTCTTTGGAGATTATTTATAACACCCTCAAAATCTGTAAAATATGAACCGGTACCATATTCATTTTTTCTCGTCATCTTGATTTTTTCACCGTTTGTACCATAAAGCAAAGCGTTATAACCCGCTTCAGGAATATCAGATACGGGAGTATCAAGTGTAAAACCGTATTTATTTGCAATGCCTTCATAGTACATTTCCGCAATTGTACCTTTATCTGCATTGCTCCATCCTGTACCTTTAATTGCACCTTCTCTTATTGACAGAGATTTATCAGGAATTATCAGGTCAGGATTAATTTTTTTTGTAACTCCAAGACCTGAACAAGTAGGACACGCACCGAATGGATTGTTGAAAGAGAACATTCTCGGTGTCAGTTCATCAATTGAACTTCCATGTTCAGGACATGCAAAATTCTGAGAAAAAAGTAGTTCTTCTTTCCCGATTACATCAACAAGAACAATACCTTCTGAAAGACTTGCTGCTGTTTCAATTGAATCAGCAAGTCGACTCTTGATATCTTCTTTCATGACAAGTCTGTCAACGACAACTTCAATGTTGTGCTTTTTATTTTTTTCAAGTTTTATTTCTTCTGAAAGGTCATAAATAATATCGTCGATTCTTACTCTGACAAAGCCTGATTTTCTTGCACTTTCAAGTTCTTTTACATGTTCACCTTTTTTGCCTCTGATAATGGGAGACATAATCTGAATTTTAGTTGATGGTTCAAGAAGCATCACCTTGTCAACTATCTGGTCTACAGTCTGTTTTGAAATTTCTTTTCCGCAAACGGGACAATGAGGCACGCCAATTCTCGCATATAAAAGTCTGAGATAGTCATAGATTTCAGTTACAGTACCCACTGTTGAACGAGGGTTTTTAGATGTGGTCTTTTGATCAATGGATATAGCAGGTGAAAGACCTTCTATAAGGTCAACATCGGGCTTGTCCATCTGCCCTAAAAACTGTCTGGCATAAGACGATAATGATTCAACAAAGCGTCTGTGTCCTTCGGCATAAAGAGTATCAAAAGCAAGTGAGGATTTTCCCGAGCCCGAAAGT
>JAZRNJ010000258.1:0-5816 GCA_045648125.1 Acutalibacteraceae bacterium | reverse complement strand
AGATTTGTAAGCATAAACACCAACAATTTCACTTTCAACAACGTCACTACGGTCGTTTGCGGGAGTGTTATCACCTCGTGTGGTGTATGTTTTGATACCACTGATATCATGACACTCTACAACTCTATGGGTATTGATAATGTACTGACCCTGTTCAATTGTTCTGAAAGAAATGATATCACCTGGTTCAAGGTCTTCACCTCTGTATTCTCTGATGAGAAGCAAATCACCTGTATAGAAAACAGGTTCCATTGAGTCTGACTGAACAGAGAACAAGGAATAACCACCAACATTGGGTAAACCGCTTTCTGATTTCAATGACATCAAGGTCAGAGAAGTAAATATAACTGAGAACACAAGAATTACGATAGTAACCACATCACCTATGGTTTCTATCACTTTATTTGCTTTTTTTTCTTCCGGCATGTTTTATAACCCACCTTTTTTATATTTTTATATTTTATTTATATATTAAAAGATTTCTCTTTTGTTTTCGAATTTAATAGAATTTATATTAAAAACTTATGTTTGTTTTTTGATTTCATTTTTTAGTTTTAAGAGAGGAAACACACACCGGGCAGAGCGGTTAAACCCCGCCCGGCTATGTTTTTAAGTTTTAAGCTGTTTCAAAAGCCGATATTGAAACGATTTAAAGAGCTAAGTTTATAACTCTAAAGTTGAACAATCACTAAAATTTAATTGATTCAAATTATTATGCGTTTTATTCAGCAATGGTGAGAGTCATCTTAAATTTGATAGCTCTTGTATTGTCCTTAAGGAAATCCTCTAATACACAGTCTTCATCGTTACCTTCAAGCCAAAGGAATGCTATGTATCTTTCAGGAGCTGTGTCAGAAACTGTAGCGCTGAGAGTGATTTGTTCAGCAGCAGCAATTTCTGTAATATCTTTACCACCTGCAGTAGCTAAATAAGCAGTTTTATCTGCCTTACCTTCAGCAAGACCTGTTTTTGCTGAAACACCATAATATCCACCTATTGAACCATCAGCTGTAACAGCTTTTGCAAAACTAGTAGTAGTATCTTTAACATCATCACCAGCTTCATTAGCAGGAACAAGAGCAAATTTCAAACATGATTTTGCTTTATCATTTGTATCTGTAAAGTCAACAGTGATATTTACTTTCGTACCGCCCTCTTTTGCAGGACCAGTTACCCAGAAAGGAACAGCTACAAACTGTCCATCTTTACCTGCAACTGCGTCTGTAAGAGTAAGCGCTCCTCCATTGGCTGCGTCTTTATCAAACTCACCTTTTACCCAAGCTGAACCGTTTGATGATGATACAGGACTAAACTTTGCAGGAACACCAGCACCCCAAGCTGATTTAACAGCTGCTACATTAGTACCAGCAAAATTTATTTTGTTGTCCCATGAAGCGCCTTTGTCAACGCTGACAAGAAGACCTGTTGCTGCGTTAACACTAATGTCAAGCTGCTCAACAGTTACTTTCTTTGATGTTGAGAACCAAGCGTATGTAGCTGATGTAAGAACGATTGCTGATACGATGAGCATTGCTACTGATGAAAGCAATGCACTTTTTCTCATTGTTTTTCTCATGAATATTACCTCCATAAAAAATTTTCTGAAAGTTTTACTTTCATTTTTTTAATTTATATCCAATATGTGTTGATTGATTTTAAGGGGAGAAAAGTTACTTAAGGAACTTGCTTAATTCAAGAAAGTGGGTTGTTCACTTTTTCCTAAACAAGCTCCTCGTTTTCGGCTTCTTTATCTATGATGTTAAACGTCATAGATAGCTTAACCTCTCCTCCCATAATATCATCAACACATTCAGGATCCCATCCTTCAAGCCAGATGACAACTGTATATTTGTCAACTGTGCCTGTTTTAAAATCGGTTATCTTTGTATCCATAACCTTATTCAGTGTGGGGAAATACTTGTCGATACCGAATTTTGCATATTCATCATTTTCAGTACCTTTAACAGGTTTTTTACCGTAAGTAATCGCTTTTCCGTTTCTGTAAACCTTTACACGGATTGCTTCGTCAGCACCGAGGTCTACTGAAAGAATATCAATTGAAGCGTTATAATCTGCATCCTCTCTACCTGTATTTTTAAGGTAGAAAGTATATGCTATGTAGTCAATTCTTCCGTCTTTGTTTGCGTCACCGTTGTGACTGCCTGAGTGATTTCCGCTGTCAACATCTTCAGGCAACCATTCCTCAGTAATGTTATCCATATCTTCAACGGCTGTACCGCGGATTAAAACACCTGATTCAAAGTTACTGTCAGCATCAGGTTTTCCTTCCGGTCCTGTACCGCCGTCTGCCCATGCACCTAAGCCGTAGGCTTCTTCATAACTCTCACAGAGCCAAATACCGTATTTTTCAATTGCGTCAGGGTCAAGGTCAACGGTAAATCGACCTGCCTGGTTTGCATAGGTTACACATCCGAAGAATACTGCAAGGAATAAAAGCAATAATGCAAGGATAATAACTACAATACGCAAGAGCAATTTGTTTTTTCTGACTTTTTTTGCTGATGTGCGGACACCGTATTTTTCCATTTCAGGATTGTATGGGTCAAACTGCACACTTTGTTTCTTTGCCAAAATATCCAACTCCTTTCTGAAGAGTTATATGTTAGATAGTAATTTCTTTTTCCTTTATATAGTCACCGTAAAGAGGACCTGACAATCTGTCAGCACCCATAGTTTTGAGAAGTTCTGCCCTCTCCTGTGTTTCAACTCCGCCTATCATGACTTTTGTTTCAAGTTTCTTAGCAAAGTCAATGATACCCTGGAGCATATTCTGCTGACGTTCATTGATTTCAATGTCAAGTGCAAGTGAACCATCTATGCCTATGTAGTCAACTTCATACTGACCGAGGTTTGAAAGAGTTGAATATTCAACTCCGAAATCGTCAATTGCAACCTTGAAGCCTTCTTTACGCAATTCAGCGATATTCTTTGAAATCATCGCGCTGTCTGCCTTAAGAATGTGGTCTGTAATCTGGAAACAGAATTTATCATGGTCGATTTCTTTCTTGTCAACAATGTTCATCATTGTTTTTACAAAATTCTTCTTATTAAGATGTTTTAAAGAAGTCCAGAGAATTACGCTGTTGATATCAGCTTCTCTTTCCTGAGTTCTGATTATTGCATCACAGGCTTCCTCAATTGTCCATTTTGCAATTTCAGCAATCTGATTTGATTTTTCAGCCACGGGAATGTAAGTTTCAGGCTGAATGAAGCCAACTTTATAGTCAGTAAGTACAACACGTGTATAATAATCAATTGCCATATTGAGACCGACATCAAAAACAGGTTTATATAAAATTTCCATTGTTCTGTTTCTCGGAATTTTTATGGTTTCTTTTTTTTCTTCGATTTCTTCAATTTCTTTGATTTCTTCAGCCATAATAACACGCTCCGTATTGCAGGATTTCGGTCAGAATTAAGGGGTATTTTTCTTTAAGAGAAATATCAAGAAGATATACTCCCACTAACTCTATTCTATCCATTGTATTCTATCATGTTTTAGTCAATTTGTCAACTGAAATGAGCAATAATATTTACAAAATGATTACAAAAATTACCACAATTTTCCACGTCAATTTTCGTTTAAAAATTCTGAAAAAAATTAAGGGGAAAATTATAATTTATCAGTGCATTTTGTAGGGGAGATTCACGAATCTCCCGCAAATTTTTATGAAATTAAAGACGGGCAATTCGTGAATTGCCCCTACGTTACCAAGGTACACCCCGTAGGGCAAAGCCTTGGTCCTGCCGTCAGATTTATCATATTTTTACGGCGAGAGCAAGCCCTCGCCCTACGTTGTTAATTCGGATTGGACTGTTAAATTATAATTTACATAGACAATCCCTCAGTCATTTTTTGACAAAAAAATGACAGCTCCCTTTACACAAGGGAGCCGAATCGGGTTAATTTTAATATATATTTATTTTTTAGTTTTTGATGTGTAATTTATTCCGTTCTGAGTTCTTATTTCTTTCATAATTCTGCTGACGGAAAGTGCCATTTCTGCACATGCGAAATATTCCTCTTTATTACCCTCATAATCGGAAATATATTTCAGGAAATCTCCTGCTTCCCCACTCATGACTTCTTCTTTTTCCGTATCTTCTGCAAGAGTTTCAACGGTGCCGTCATTAGCAATAAATTTTATGTTCGTAAGCTTTGAAATTGACTCAACAAAAAGCGTTCCCTCATCACCGTAAATCTCAGTACCTGTGCGGGATTGTCCCAATTTTGAGTATGTGAGTGTTATCTGTTTGTCAGGGTAATAAAGCACTGCTGTTCCTGCACCGTCAGCACCTGTAGGGAGCATAAAAGCAGTTGATGTAACACGCTCAGGGATACCGAAATAATACAGTGAAAAATACACATTGTAAACACCTAAATCCATAAGAGAACCTGTTGCCATTTCAGGGTTAAAAATATTAGGTAATTCCCCTCTTTTAAGAGCCGGATATTTGGAAGAAAGTTGTGAAAAATCTATGCGTGCAGTTGTGATTTTCCCAAGTTTTGCAAGTGCATTTTCAATAACAATTCTGTTCGGAAAATGCATCATCATTATGGCTTCCATATACACGAGATTTTTCGACTTTGCAAGTGAAAAAAGCTCCTCAAATTCTTCAGGCTCGACGGTAATGGGCTTTTCGCAGATTACATGTTTTCCATGCTCTAAAAACAGTTTGCTCTGTGCGTAATGAAATGCATTGGGAGAAGCAATATAAACAGCGTCAATTTCTTCACAACAAGCCATTTCCTCAAGGTTTGTAAATACTTTTTCAGCACCGACTTCCACTGCGAAACACTTACCTTTTTCTTCCGTTCTTGAATAAACTGCCAAAGGAGAAATACCACTTGCGATTTTCATTCCGTCTGCAAATGCTTTTGCTATCCAGCCTGTACCGATTATTGCGTAATTAAGATTCATTATAAAATACCCTTTTTCTGTAAAAATCCCCTCAGTCACTACGTGACAGCTCCCCTTGTATTTTCAAGGGGAGCCTGAGGTATAATTTCAATTTTGTTAATTAAAGAATAACTTCTCTGCCTGTTTTTGCTGATTCGTAAATTGCGCAGAGAATCTTAATCATATCAACACCCTGCTGAGGTTTGAAGCACGGGTCTGCACCTTTTGTGAGAACATCAAGGAAATGAACAAGGTTATTGTGATGACCTTTGTTATCAAGGTTTCCTGCAGGTTTGATATCAAGAAGCTGTCCTGCTTCCTCTGTGAAAATTTCAACATCGTCATTTTCCCATTTGAGACCTGCTTTTGAACCTCTGAGTTCAACAAAACGTCTTTCTCTTTTGATATTTGATGCCCAGCTGAATTCAATCTGAAGAACTGCACCATTGTCAAATCTGATCATACCCATTGCAAGGTCTTCAACGTCAAATGTACCTGCTGAATTTTTATCGCCGAAATCTGAGTTTACTGAGTCACTTGTGTCATTATCTGCAAATTTGCAGAATGTGTTTGCACTTACTGAAACAGGTGTGGGGTTGCCCATAAGCCAGATTGCAAGGTCAATCATGTGAACACCGAGGTCGATAAGAGGACCGCCACCTGACTGTGCTTTTGTTGTGAACCAGCCACCTTTACCGGGGATACCCCTGCGTCTCTGCCAACCGCAACGACCACAATAGATTTCACCCATTTTTCCATCTTCAACAAACTTCTTTGCATACTGAGAAGCAGTAACAAAACGATTGTTTCTGATAACCATAAGCACCTTGCCTGCTTCGTCAGCGGCATTCTTCATTTTAAGAACCTCGGTTACATCAATAGCATCAGGCTTTT
>JAZRNJ010000257.1:0-4657 GCA_045648125.1 Acutalibacteraceae bacterium | reverse complement strand
CGGGGCCTTCCATGTTCATGTTTGCTTCTGTCATGTCACCACCTGCTACGGGGAATTTTTCATCATCGCCGTAAGCAGCCCATACGTTGTTGAGAATTTCAACAGGAGCAACTTTTGAAGGAGCTTTTACAGGTTCTTTCACAGGAGCTTTTGTTGTTGTTTCTTTTTCAGCTTCTGTTACTTCTTCAGTTGTAGCCTCTTCAGTTGTAGCTTCTTCAGTTGTTACTTCTTCGTTTTCAACATCTGCGGGAGCTGTTGTGATTTCGGGGGCTGTTGTTTCTTCTTCGCTATTACCGCCACATGCTGCAAATGCAAACATCATAATAGCTGCCAAAATAATTGCAAGAATTTTTTTCATAATAAACCTCCGTTGTTATTGTATTTTTTATTACTTATTCTGCCCTATTATTTTACCATAAATACGCCCTATAGTCAATATGAGCAAATGAACAAAGAATGTATATACCACTTGAAATTATTGTTATGTTTTGATACAATATATTACAGAAATGGAGGTTTTATCATGCTCAATACATTCAGGTTTTTATTTAAATTATTTACAGCAATTTGTATAACTTTTTCTTCACTCTTTTCACCTGCGGTTATTGTGCCGCCAAGTGAAAATCTTGACTTTGATGTTCTTGAATATCCGATGGAAGCAGTAAAAAGTCTTGAAGAATGGGACATTACTGAAGAAGAACTCAAATCCCGTGCTGATGACGGTAAACCGCTTTATGAAGGCTGTCAGGGTTATGACGACATAAATGGTGTTGTGATTTCACCTTATTACACAGCAAAAATCGGTGAAAAAGATATTCCCGTTTATGCAGCAACTGTCTTTCTTGGAGAAACACAGAGCGGTGAACTTCACTCTTTTTCTGAAGTTTACCTTGATGAGGGTGAAGAATTTTCCTTCAACATTGAACTTCATTCAGACGATTTCAAAATCAAAAATGCAATTTGTCTTCCTGAAAAACTTGGTGTAAAGGCAAAATGTTCAGACGGTGTTATGACTGCAAGTATCAGTGACTTCGGTATTTACACATTCCTTTTCAACAATGCATCTCAGAACTGTGCGTACACACTTTTTGTGAGAGAAAGAGTTGACGAAGAAGCAGAAATTGCAGAATACAAAAAACTTTATGGGGAAGACCACGTTTATGTTGTTGAAAAAGGTCTTATAAAAACTCCTTTTGCTCATTTCAGCGAAGAAAACTATGTAGTTTATCTCAAACAAGGTGCTTATGTCCTTGCTGAACATGCTTATGATATCATGAGCGAAGAAGATGAAAATAACTGCATTGAACCCGGTGCACAGGGAGATAATGCATTCGGTCTGACCCGTCGTCCTTTTGTTAACTTCTATAAATGCGATAACATCAAATTTGTGGGCAGAGGTGTTCTTGATTTGTCTCACCTTGACAGAAGAGAACGCAGAGGCCTTGTTTTCACAGACTGTAAGAATATTGAGGTAGAGGGTATCAAAATTGTCAACTCACCTGAATGGTCCTTTATTGCTTACCGTTGCGATAATATAAAAATCAAAGACGTTGACATTTTCGGTTACAGACAGAATTCAGATGCTTTCGCAATCTGTAACTCAACAAACGGTACAATTGAAAGATGCTTTGCACGAAGCGGTGATGACCTCTTCGACGTAAAGGCACTTGGTGCTCCGGGAGGATATCCAAGTGAAAACATTACCTTTACCGACTGTGTTGCATGGGGCGGTAAAGCAAGATGTTATGGTATTCACGGTGAAGTCAACAGACCTATCCGTAACATAACTTTCAAAGATAGTGCAGTTATCTGCCGTGATGCTACATGGAACAACAACCGTATTGCATCTCTTGCAGTTATAATCGAACTTGCAGAGGGTAGCATTGACGGAGTAACATTTGATAACATTGAAATTTTCCGTGATGACGGACGTGCAATGGCATGTGTTATATTTACGGAGGAAATAGGTGATATGGACACAGTTCCCATCAATAATTTCACAGCAGACAATATCGTGTTTAAAAATATTACTTACAATGCAGCAATGAAGTCAAAATTCTCTGCAGCAAACGAAACAAATACAGTAAATGTAACTGTTGAAAATGCAAAATTCAGAAACTTCACTTCAGCTAAAAACAGTGGATTGTTGTTTGAAACAGATGAATTTGCAAATGTAACATTTAAATAATTGAAACAAAAAGCCATCGGTCAAAACGATGGCTTTTTCCTTGAAAAAACAGTGTAATTGTGTTATAATTCCAATATATTCGGAGGTGGTTTGTGTGAAAACAGCAGATAAAGAAAAAAGACAACTCACAAAACTCAGAAAATCTCAGGCAAGAGGTAACAGCAGCAGATATTTTCTTGTTTTGCTTGTGCTTATTGCCGTTGTCAACATTCTCGACGAGGTAACGAGTAACCTGACAGTTACGGTTCAGTCTTCCTTTATCACTGAATTTTTTGTCAATAATCCTTTTATGGGGAAATATTACAATTATGAAGATGCACTTGCTTTCCATTCGGGAATAGGTGTTTTCACTTACGTTTTAGGTTTGTTTACTCCTTTTTATAAAGCACTTGCAGATAAATGGGGCAGAAAACCTCTTTTTGCCATTTCTACACTCGGTATGGCAACGGGACTTTTGATAATTCATCTTTCATCAAGTTACATAATGTTTTTAATCGGATTTGCAGTAATCAGTTTCTTTATGGGACATGATATTCAGATTATTTATATCCTTGAGGAAGCACCCGTGAGACACCGTGCGAAAATTTACAGTTTCCTTAAAAGTTTCGGTATTTTAGGTGTTATTCTTATTCCTGCTTTACGTGATGTTCTTATGGGAAATGACGCAACAAAATGGAGAGAAATTTTCCTTGTTCCTGCTCTCATAGGCTTTGTTGCAGTTGTACTTGTAATGCTTTTTGCAAAAGATACCAAAGTCTTTATTGACGAAAGAACCCAATATCTTTCACGTCCTTACGAAGAAAGACAAGCAGAAAAACTTCTTAAGAAACAGCGTAAGGAAGCACAGCGTAATCAGTCAGGCGTATTCAACGGAGTAAAATATATTTTTTCAAACAAAGATACAAAAATGCTCATAATTTCTCACATTATTTTTGACACGGCAATGCCTGCAATTGCACTCTATTTTGAATCATCTATGCACAGAGCCGGTATGAGTACAAGCGAAATTACAAAGGCATTGTTCATGGTGCCTGTGATTTATGCTTCGATTACATTCCTTTCAGGTTTCATTGCAGATAAGGCAGGAAGAAAGGCCACGGTAACACTCTTTTCAACCACTTGTGTAATCGGATATATTTTATTTGTTGTGGGTATTCTGAATTCATGGAATCCGTACCTTATAGGTTCACTTGCAGGACTTTATCAGGGTTCATACTGGATTGGCAGAGACTACATGAATGTTATGATGACAGAAAAAGTTCCCACTGATATACGTGCATCTGTTGTTGGTGCAGAAGGACTTCTTGTTATTATCGGTCTTGTAATAGGCTATGGAAGTATAATTCTCGGAATGACTCTCATGCCTATCTGGTGGGCATGTCTTGCAATATCAGTTCCCACAGTAACAATTGCAGCAATTATGTTTGTTCTTAAAGTAAAAGAAACAAAGGGTGTCAGTCTTGAAGAAATCACAGGATAAACAGTTATTTCAGAAATTAAAGCAAATATCAAAAAAGGACATGACGATTTATGTTCTTATGGTTGTAACGGCTGTACTCATTACATTTGCAGGAATTTATTTCAAGCAGAGTTTTCTCAATTTTCTGCCTTTGTATGTTTCGCTTATAATCGGTATGCTTCAATCCAAAGTCAACCGTTACAGTTGTTTACTCGGCAGCATGAATTCACTTCTTTATGGTGTGGTTTATTTTTACTACAACTTATATGCTTCTGCATTGTCAGCAGTGTTGTTTTCATTTCCTATACAGCTTCTTACATTTATCCGTTGGAATAAAAATAAAAGAGGTAATTCAACCAAACTTAACAAACTGACGTTGAAACAGAAACTTCTGATGGCAGCAGGATATGTAGTGATGCTTATTGCAATGTGGATAATACTTCCTCTTATAGGCTCAGAATATGTTTTCCTTGACAGCGCATCAAACATTCTGGGAATATTCATTTATTTCCTTACAATGTTTGCCTTTATTGAATACACATCCTGCATGATAGTAAACGGAATACTTACAATTATTCTTTATATCACGATGATTCCACAATCACCTGATATCACAACACATCTGATTTTTTCATGTTACTCATTTGTATGCATCTGTTTTGCATTCTTTCAGGCAAGAAAACTTTATAAGTCACAACAGGAAACAGAGAATTAAATATGCAGAAAGCAGGTGATATCCATGTATCACCTGCTTTTCAATTATTGCTTATTTATATTGCTTTGAAGTAGAATTTTATGCTGTCTCCGTCTCTGAGTGCTTTCTTTGTAAGGTTGATACCTGCGTTCATAAGGAATGCGCCTGAGTAAACTTTTCCTGTTTCCTCGTGAACATATTTCTTTTCAGGGTCAAGACCTTTCAGTTTCAGAATGAATACAGGGAAATCATGGTCGAGTCTCAATGTAACTGCAGTTGCAAGGACTTCGTTTTTATCAGGAGAAACAAATGACCA
>JAZRNJ010000256.1:0-2591 GCA_045648125.1 Acutalibacteraceae bacterium | reverse complement strand
CTTTGTGCTATCGGCTACAGCGGTGCAGACGTTGATGTAAACAAAATCGATGTTTCTTTCCGTTCAATAAAAGGACAGGTTGACGTTTGCAAAATGGGTGCAGGAATTGATTTCTCAGAAGAAATCGCAAAAGAAGTTCTTCTTGAAAAAGAAATCGAAATTCTTGTTTCTCTTAACGACGGTGAATCTACAGCAACTGCATGGGGTTGCGACCTGACTTACGATTACGTTAAAATCAACGGTGACTACAGAACATAAGAGGTAATTTGAAATGGATAAAATCACAAATGCACAGAGAGCCGATATTCTCATTCAGGCTCTCCCCTACATTCAGAAATATACAAACAAAATCATCGTTATCAAATACGGCGGTAACGCTATGATAAACGAAGAACTCAAAGCAGCCGTTATGGGCGATATGGTTCTTCTTTCACTTATCGGCATCAAGGTTGTGCTTGTTCACGGTGGTGGTCCTGAAATTACCGAAATGCTCGGCAAAATCGGTAAGGAAACAAAATTCTACAACGGACTTCGTGTAACTGACGAAGAAAGTGCAAAAATCGTTCAGATGGTTCTTGCAGGTAAGATTAACAAAAATCTTGTAAATCTCCTTCAGAACATCGGTGGTAAGGCTATCGGTCTTTCAGGTATGGACGGTGGTCTTATTGAAGCAAAACCCATTGACTTTGAAAACTTAGGTTATGTTGGTGAAATCACAAACGTTAACACTCAGCCCATTCTTGACGTACTTGAAAAAGGTTATATTCCCGTTGTTTCAACTGTAGGTTGTGACAAAGAAGGTAACGTTTACAACATCAACGCTGACACAGCAGCTGCTGCAATTGCAGGTTCTCTCGGTGCAGAAAGCCTTATTTCAATGACAGATATCTGCGGTATTCTCAGAGACAAGGACGACCCCTCAACTCTTATCCCCGTTATCAACGTCAGCGAAGCACCTCAGCTTATGCGTGAGGGCATTATTTCAGGTGGTATGATTCCCAAAATTGAATGCTGTATTGAGGCTATCAGACGTGGTGTAAGTAAAGTTTTCGTTATGGACGGACGAGTTCCTCACTCAATACTTATTGAAATTCTTACCGATGAAGGTATCGGAACAATGCTTATATAAGAAGGTTTAAAAATGAATCTCAAAGAAAAAGACTCAAAATTCATCGCAGGTACTTACGCTCGTTTCCCTCTTGAAATAGTCAGAGGTGAAGGCTCCTGTGCTTTTGATGAAAACGGTAAAAAATACATAGACCTGTCGACAGGTATTGCAGTTAACACTTTCGGTTTCTGCGACAGCGTATGGCAGGATGCAATCAAAGAACAGATAGGTACTGTTCAGCACACTTCAAACCTTTTCTACACTAACCCTTGCACTGAACTTGCAGAAATGCTCTGCGAAAGAACAGGCATGAAAAAAGTTTTCTTCTCAAACTCAGGTGCAGAAGCAAATGAATGTGCAATAAAGGTTGCAAGAAAATATGCTTTTGACAAATATGGCGATTACAGCCACAGTACAATTATCACTTTGAAAAACAGTTTCCACGGCAGAACAATCACAACTCTTGCTGCAACAGGTCAGGATGTTTTCCACACAACTTTCGCACCTTTCACAGAAGGCTTTGTGTATGCAGAACCCAATGATATTGAAAGCGTTGAAGAACTTGCATCAAAAGATAACTGTTGTGCAATTATGTTTGAACTTGTTCAGGGTGAAGGCGGTGTTTGTCCTTTGACAGAAGAGTTTGTTAAAGGTCTCAGAGATATTGCCGAAAAATACGGACTGCTTCTTATCTGCGACGAAGTTCAGACAGGTAACGGCAGAACAGGTGAACTTTATGCTTTCATGAACTACGGTTTCACACCTGACATTGTTTCAACTGCAAAAGGGTTAGCCGGTGGACTTCCTCTCGGTGCTACACTTATGGGTGAAAAAGTTGAAAGCACCCTCACACCCTCTTCTCACGGTTCAACATTCGGTGGAAATCCCGTTTGCTGTGCTGCTGCAAAGAGCATTATTTCAAGAATTGATGATAAACTTTTAAGTGAAGTAAAAGAAAAATCAGAATATATCATCGACACCCTTTCATCTGCTAAGGGCGTCAAAGGTGTTACAGGTATGGGCTTTATGCTTGGTATCGAAACCGAAAAAGATGCAAAGGAAGTTATTTCTGCATGCCGTGAAAAAGGTGTTATTGTTATCAGTGCAAAAACAAAAGTACGCCTTTTACCTGCACTTAACATCCCTTGGGATACACTTAAAGAAGCAATTGAAATTATTATAGACTGTTGTAAAGGAGAATAAAAAAATGAAACATCTTCTCAAACTTATGGATTGGTCAACTGAAGAAATCACAGAGGTTCTTAACCTTGCTGACCAGCTCAAATACGAAAAGAAAAACGGAATCGTTCACCACCACCTCAAAGGCAAAACTCTCGGTCTTATTTTCCAGAAAAGCTCAACAAGAACACGTGTTTCTTTTGAAGTTGGTATGTATGACCTTGGCGGTTCTGCACTTTTCCTCAGTTCAAACGATTTACAGATTGGCAGAGGCGAACCCATTGAAGACACAGCACGTGTTCTT
>JAZRNJ010000255.1:0-12703 GCA_045648125.1 Acutalibacteraceae bacterium | reverse complement strand
CCCTTGATGAAGAAAGAGTAAAATACAGATATTTGAAAAGAGATTTAGAAGAATGGTACTGGTAAATTTAGGACACACTTTCAATTACGAAACTGAAAATCTCTGCCGTGTTTTCTTTCCTCTTGAAAAAATCGAAACTGTAAATGAGGATAGAGCTTCAGACAGAAAAGTTCTGACGGAGAAAAAGGAAAACGAAATTTCCGTTAAAATTTCTTTTGAAAATGAAGAGAAATTTCTGTCTGTAATCTGTGAAGATGATGCAGACTTTGAACTTGAAATTGCAACACTTCTCTTCAAAGGTCTGACGGAAATTACTGCCTACACTCCTCAGTGGGGACTTCTTACAGGTGTGCGTCCTTCAAAACTTATGCTGGGGCTTATTGAAGAAATGGGCGAAGAAAATGCAAAAAAATATTTCACGGAAAAACTTCTTGTAAGTGACAAAAAGACTGCCCTTGCAATGAGCGTTGCTGAGTGTGAGGAAAAAATTATTTCCCGTTCACACAAAAATTCTTTCAGCCTTTACATATCAATTCCTTTTTGTCCTACAAGATGCAACTATTGTTCTTTTGTTTCACACTCAATTGAAAAAACGAAAAAACTGATGGCACCTTACGTTGAAAATCTCATAGAAGAAATAAAACTGACAGGTGAAATTGCGAGAGACTTAGGTCTTCGTCTTGAAACAGTTTATTTCGGTGGCGGTACTCCCACAACCCTCACAGCAGAACAACTGGAAAAACTTCTGTGTGCAGTGGAAGAAAATTTTGATTTATCAACTTGCTTTGAATACACCGTTGAAGCGGGCAGACCTGATACTGTAACGAAAGAAAAACTTGAAGTTTTAAAGAAAAAAGGCGTGAGCCGAATCAGCATAAATCCGCAGACTTTCAATGATAAAGTCCTTGAAAATATAGGAAGAAAACATACGTCAGAAGAAACTCTGGGTGCTTTTCATCTTGCAAGAGAAGTTGGCTTTGACAACATA
Organism: Acutalibacteraceae bacterium; assembly: GCA_045648125.1. Classification (GTDB taxonomy): domain Bacteria; phylum Bacillota; class Clostridia; order Oscillospirales; family Acutalibacteraceae; genus SIG575. Next base: position 11,715 of record JAZRNJ010000255.1, on the reverse strand, counting down.
AACATGGACCTTATTGCAGGTCTTTCGGGAGATACTTTGGAAAGTTTTTCGGAAACACTTGATATTATAAATAAACTTGACCCTGAGAATGTTACAGTCCATACACTTGCTCTTAAACGTTCAGCAACATTATCAGGGGACACAACAGGTCTTTCAAGCGGAAGACTTGCAAATGACATGATAAATCTTTCCCACGAAAAATTATCGGGAAATGACTACATTCCCTATTACATGTACCGTCAGAGTAAATCTCTGGGAAATCTTGAAAATGTAGGATGGTGCAAGAAAGGGAAGGAATGTGCATATAATATCTTTATGATGGAAGAATGTCATACAATTCTCGCTTGTGGTGCAGGTGCAGTTACAAAACTGAAAGACCCTGAAAGTAATGTGATTGAAAGAATTTTCAATTTCAAATATCCTTATGAATACAATGACAGACTCCATGAATTATTTGATAGAAAGAAACGAATAAAAGAGTTTTATTCGGAGAGGTGATTTTACGTGTCAAAAATTGAAAATGAACTTCAGTTTATCGTAGAAAATGCCCTGAATGATAAAGAAAATTTTATAGAAAAATCAGAAAAAAGATATAAGAATATTATAGCCTCGGTCTGTGAAAAAATTAATGCAGATAACGATAAAGAAATTGTTATGCTGGCAGGACCCAGCGGTTCAGGTAAAACCACAACTGCAAACAAGATTAAAGAAAAACTTGAAACAATGGGACACAAAGCATATACAGTCAGCCTTGATGACTTTTACAAAAATATCGGTGAAGGTCCGAAAAATGAGGACGGAAGTTATGACTTTGAAAGCGTTGACTCTCTTGACCTTGACCTTATCCACAAATGTCTTCAGGAACTGATTACAGAGTCAAGAAGTGAACTTCCTCTTTTCGATTTCATGACGGGAAGAAGAAAAAAAGAAAAAAATCTTATAGAACTTAAGAAAGGTGACGTAATTATCGTTGAGGGTCTTCATGCTCTTAATCCGAGAATTACGGACACTTTACCCCATAAAAATCTTTTCAAAATTTATATCAGCGTATCATCGCGCATTTATGACGGAGAAAAAATAATCCTCAACAAAAGAAATTTAAGATTTATCCGCAGAATGGTAAGGGATTTTCAGTTCAGAAACAGTTCTGTTGAACACACCTATTCTTTGTGGGGTGCAGTTATGGCAGGTGAAGATAAATATCTCTTCCCCTTTAAAGAAAATGCAGATATGTTTATCAATTCAATTCACGTCTATGAACCATGTGCTTTCAAAGATGTTGCAACTGAACTTTTGTCAACTGTGGAAAAAACAAGTGAAAATTACGAAAGTTCACAAAGGCTTATTTCTGCTCTCAGCAGATTTCCTTCAATAAAAAAAGATGATGTCCCCCAAAGTTCACTTCTCAGGGAATTTTTAGGATTTTAACAAAAGCAGGTGAGATAATTGGAGAAAACTGAAAAAAAACAAACCATGCTTAACGGTGCGCTGATTCTGATGATTGCAACTGCAGTAGGTTCAATTATCGGTGCACTTTATAAACTTCCTCTTACTGCACTTATCGGTGAAGTAGGTCGAGGTTATTTTGCATCGGCTTATCAGATTTACGTTCCCATTTATGCAATTTCAATGGCAGGTCTTCCTGTTGCAGTTTCAAAACTTGTCAGCGAATATATTGCATCAAACAGATACCGTGACGCATTGAATGTTAAGAAAATTGCAGGCAGAATGTTCCTCATTACAGGTATTGCAGGTACACTTCTTCTGATGATACTTGCTTTTCCCTATTCACTGTGGATTTGCGAAAAAACACAGACAGTATGGAGTATCCTTGCAATTGCACCGTCAATTTTCTTCTGTTGTCTCATGTCAACTTACAGGGGCTATTATGAAGGCTCCCGTAATATGATTCCCACGGCAGTTACAGAGCTTATTGAAAACATTTCACGACTTGTTATCGGTCTTGCACTTTCCTACATAGTTATGTCTTCAGGTATGAAGAAGTTTGAGGAAACAGGCAAGGTTTTAGGTAAAGCACTTGAAACTGAAAGTGACGCGCTCAGTGCACTTTATCCCGTAGCAGCAGCAGCGGCAATTATGGGAGTTACAATCGGTACGGTTATCGCATTTTTATATATGCATATCCGCTTTAAAATAAGAGGCTCGGGCATTACAAGAGTTCAGCTTATCAATTCTGAACCGGCTCAGGCAAAGTCTGAGACTGCAAGGAAACTCATTTCTCTTGCAGTTCCTATGGTCATCAGTTCTCTTGTTCTCAATGTAACAAACCTTATTGATGCGTCACTTATTCAGAAGTGTCTTGCAATTGCACTTGATAAGGATTATGACACAATTTACAATATGTATAAAGCATCTCTTGATGCATCAGGAACACTTGTTGAGGATACAAAAAACTACCTTGTAGGCTGTTATTTTGCATCTCAGGATTTAAGGAATATTATTCCCTCAATTACAATGTCTCTCGGCATCAGTGCAATTCCTGCATTGTCTGCTGCATTTGCGGTAAAGGATAAAGGTACACAGAAAACAACAATTGAATCTGTGCTGAGAATAACTTCTCTTATAGCACTTCCTGCAGGTCTTGGTCTTGGTGTTCTTTCGGAACCTGTGCTGACACTTTTTTATGGTGGCACAAATTCTCAGAACCTTATTCCCATTGCAGCGCCTATTATGGCTGTGTGCAACTATTTCACATTTTTCTTTGCAATTTCTTCACCAATTACAAATATGCTTCAGTCAATCGGCAGAGCAGACATTCCTGTGAAGAGCCTTATTGTAGGTTCAATTGCAAAGATAGCAGCAGATATTGTTCTTGTAAGTAACCCGAAATATAACATCAAAGGTGCAGTTGTAGGTACAATTCTCTGTTACGTGATTATTGTTGTAATTAACCTGGTAATGCTCCTTAAAATTTCAAAAGTAAAGATAAATTTAGTGTCTGTTTTCTTCAAACCCTTTTTGTGTGCTGCTCTGAGTACAGGGGTCGGTTTCATGGCTTACAAGGGTATTGAACACTTCTTCCCCATGTCAGACTATGCTCACAGATTCAACGGTTCAACCATTTCATGTATAATTTCTATCGGAATTATTATGGTTGTTTACCTTATTTCCATGCTTTTGATACGTGGTTTATCGTCAGATGATATAAAAATGCTCCCAAAAGGAGAAAAAATCGCAAAAATGCTTGAAAAATATAAACTTTTAGGTTAAAATAGTCTTTGCTATGTGTAGGGGACCTCTAAAAACCCCTTGCACGAAACTACGTTTGCTCTTTTTCCGTCATACGTACCAAAAATTCTTGTTAATGCGACAGCATAAACTTCAAATTTTCAGTACATCTGACGAAAAAATATCTAAACGTATTTTATACAATAGGTTTTTAGAAGTCCCCTGTAGGAGGTCGTGAAAATGGTAGATTCTTTTGAATTTAAAGAAAGATATGATTTCTATGACCTTATGCGTATCATGAAGGCTTTGAGAGGTGAGGGCGGTTGCCCTTGGGATGCGGAGCAGACTCATGAGAGCATCAGAAAAGATTTCATTGAGGAAACTTATGAAGTCATTGAAGCCATCAACAAAAAAGATTCCGTTCTTCTCTGCGAAGAATTAGGTGATGTTCTTCTGCAGGTGGCATTTCACACAGAAATGGAGCAGGAGAAAAACGTCTTTACAATTGACGATGTAACAGACGGCATCTGCAAAAAACTTATTGAAAGACATCCTCATGTTTTCGGTGAAGTTGAAGTGAACGGTGTGGGAGATGTTCTTACCAATTGGGATACAATCAAAAGAAATTCCAAAGGTCAGAAAACTCAGGCTGAAGCAATGCAGTTTATCCCCCGTGAACTTCCTGCTCTTATGAGAGCCACCAAAATTCAGGGCAAAGCAAAAAAAGCAGGTTTTGACTGGGATAATATTGAAGATGTTTTTTCAAAACTTGATGAAGAAATCAGAGAACTTAAAGATGCATATAAGTCAGGTATAAAAAATGACATCGAAGAAGAACTTGGCGATGTTCTTTTTACAGCAGTAAATCTTTCAAGATTTCTTGACTGTGATGCTGAAGAAGCATTGACCGTATCAAACGATAAGTTCATTTCCCGTTACACAAAGGTTGAAAACCTGGCAAAAGAAAGAAACATCGATATGAAAAACACTTCCCTTGAAGAGCTTGATAAGTTGTGGGATGAAATTAAGGATTGACACATACGCTTGGGGGTTAACTATCGTCCGCCCCGAGACGAATGTTTCAAAATAAAAAAATTTAAAATATTAAAATGGAGGAAAAAGAAATGAATAAGACAGAACTCGTAGCAGCAGTTGCAGAAAAAGGTTTTTCAAAGAAAGATGCTGAAAAAGCAGTAGCAGCAGTTTTCGGTTCAATCGAAGAAGCTCTCAAAGCAGGCGATAAAGTACAGCTTATCGGTTTCGGTACATTTGAAGTTCGTGAACGTGCAGCAAAACAGGGTCGTAACCCCAGAACTGGTGAAACAATGATGTTCGAAGCATCAAAAGTTCCCGCATTCAAAGCTGGCGCAGCTCTCAAAGCAGCAATTAAATAATTAACTTTATTTAATAAAAAAAAGGGCAGCCGTGTGCTGTCCTTTTGCTTTTCGGAGGTAAAAATGAGACTTGATAAATATCTTAAAGTTTCACGTCTTATAAAAAGACGTACCGTTGCAAATGAGGTGTGCGATGCAAAGCACGTTTCTGTAAACGGTAAAATTGCAAGAGCATCTTACGACGTAAAAGTGGGAGATGTTATTGAAATTCAGATGGGTGCAAACGTAACCAAAGCAGAAGTGCTTAATGTTACAGAACATGCCACAAAAAACGATGCACCTCTGATGTACAAGATATTATAAAAATCGGGAGGCTACAAAAAACCTCTTGCATTTTGCACTTATGAATAATAAACCTTCCCTGAGAATATATTTTACTATATATTCATAGGGAGGTTTTTGTTTTTATGGATGATAAAAAATTAAAAATGCCCCATAATCTTGTAATGGAGGACAGACGAAGTTTATCAATTACAGGTGTGGGTGATGTTGACAGTTTTGACGAAAACACAATTATTGTGTTCACTGACCTTGGAGAACTGACTGTAAGAGGAGAAGACCTGCATATCAAAAATCTGAACATTGAAGCAGGTGAAGTTTTGCTTGAGGGGAAAATATCATCCCTTACTTATGCTGATAACACAAACACTCAGTCAGGCTTTTTCTCACGGATTTTCAGGTGACGTAAAATGTATCTCGATACGATAGGAGAGCAGGTACGTGTTTTTCTTTATTCCTGCGGATTCGGATTTCTTCTGGGCATTCTTTTTGAATTTTTTATGCTTTTTACCCTTGTGTTACCGCACAGCAAAATTGTTGCATTTGTAACAGATTTTCTTTACATGGTTACGTGTACATTTCTTATGTTTATTTTCAGCCTTTCTGTTCATAACGGAAGTTTCGAATTTTACGTATATGCAGGTGCTGTAATCGGGTGGATAGTGTGTTATTTTTCTTCGGGAGCTTTTTTCAGAAAAATATCTCTTGCTTTTTTGCAAAAAATAAAAGGTGCTTTTGTATATTTCAAAAGAGGAATTTTAGCTATTGGTCGTAAAAGAAGTGAAAAAAAGGCAAAAAAATTGAAAAAAAGTGAAATTTCCTCAAATTTACTATTGCAAGATGATGAAGGCTTGTTGTATAATAGTGTGGAATGATAACAAAAGGAGTGAGTCGCATGAGAGAATTTTTCTCTAAGCGGAGTTTTATTCTTATTGTTGCGACTGTTGCCTTTATTTGCTTCGCAGCAGTTCTTATTGCCAATCTTACAAATACGGCTTCGGAAAAAAGACGTGAATATGAAAGCGTATCCCAGGCACTTGAAATTCAGAATGAAGAGAACGCACGTCTTGAGGAAGAACTGAAAAACGGTATCAGCGAAGACGAAAAAGAATATATTGCCCGTAACGAATTAGGTTACATTTTGCCCGGGGAGCATGTGTACGCAGATGCGTCCTGAGTAATTGGAATAAAAACAAAAACATTTTTCGGAGGAAGAAAATCAGTTTATGCAGTTAGAAATCGGAACAATCTGTGACGGTAAAATCAGCGGTATCACCAACTTCGGTGCATTCGTTTCTTTGCCGGGCGGAAAAACAGGAATGGTACATATCTCTGAAGTTTCAAACAAATTCATTAAAGATATCAGAGAAGTGCTCACAGAAAATCAGGACGTAAAAGTTAAGGTTATCTCTATCGGTGATGACGGTAAAATCAGCCTCTCCATCAAGCAGACGGAAAAGCAGGAAGAAAAACCGCCGAGAAAACCCAGACCTCCCAGAAATGCTGATGTTTGGCAGGGCAGTAAAAGTGAAACAAAAGAGAATATGTCTTTTGAAGATATGATGGCAAAATTCAAACAGGTCAGTGATGAAAAAATGACAGACCTGAAGCGTTCAAAAGAATCAAAACATGGCGGCTTTTCACGTGGTGCACGTAAAGGTCAGAACGTCTGATATTTTGTAACTATCTGAAAATAATATAAAAACGAAAGGAAGTTTTCAAATGGAATTTGTAAATAAAGAAATGCTTATCGGTGATATCCTTGATAAAGCACCTGAAACAGCACAGTTTTTCCTTGCAATGGGAATGCATTGTCTTGGCTGTCCTTCAGCAAGAGGCGAAAGCATTGAACAGGCTTGTATGGTTCACGGCACAGATGCAGATGAACTTGTTGCAAATATTAACGCTTTCCTTGCAAAGAAATAATTAAAAGACTGCCGGGAAACCAGCATAAACACATATGTAAAAGAACAGCTGATATTTGATATCAGCTGTTCTTTTGCATATGTTTGTCATTTTTTCGCCTTCCAAGTACACTTGTACATCGTCAGGCGAGAAAAATGCCATTCTGCAGATTTCACGACAGTCTTTTTTAATATGGTTGCCTCATATTACTTGAATATGTTATCAGATTATGGTATAATATCACATTAAATATTTCAGGTGAAATTTATGGAAAATAATTCTTATAAAACTGAATATTTAGGTGGTAACATAACTTGTGTTGTGTCGGATGACCATACTTTCGGCACAGATGCGGTGCTTCTTTCACGCTTTTCTGCACCTAAACGCAAGGATGTCTGTTGTGACCTTGGTACGGGATGCGGAATTATCCCTCTCTTGTGGCTCAGAGAAGAATTTGCAAATTCCGTTACTGCAGTTGAAATTCAGGAAAATGCATGTCAACTTGTAAAACAGGCAGTTGAACTGAATAATCTTCAGGGAAAACTTGAAATTATCAATTGCGATTTACGTGAGTTTGCAGAAAATCTTCCCATGGGAAAATTTTCTCTTGTTACATTCAATCCACCCTATTTTTCCGTGGATTCAGGGATGTCAAGTCCTAACGACAGCGTAAGAATTGCAAGGCATGAAATTATGTCTGATGTTTTTGAAGGTGCAAAATGTGCCTCTTACATACTTAAATTCGGCGGCAGATTCTGTGTATGTCACAGACCTGAAAGGCTTCCTGATGTTTTTGAAGCAATGAGAAAAAATAACATTGAACCAAAACGCATGGCTTTCTGCAGAAGAAATAAACTTACAAAACCTTTCCTTGTTCTTGTTGAGGGTAAAAAAGGTGGCAAGCCCGCACTTGTTGTGGAAGACGAAATTATAATGGCCGATGAAAACGGAAATTACATAGACGGTGTTTACGGAGATGAGGTGAAATAAATGGGAAAACTTTATGTTGTGGGAACTCCTATAGGTAATTTAGGTGATTTTTCTCCGAGAGCAGTAAATACACTTGAAGAATGCGATTTTATTGCAGCAGAAGATACGAGAGTCACTCTAAAGATTCTCAATCATTTCGGTATCAAAAAGCAGATGGTAAGTTACTTTGAACATAACAGGACTGAACAGGGTGAAAAAATTCTTTCCCGACTTCTTTCGGGAGAAACATGTGCCCTTGTTACTGATGCAGGAATGCCTGCAATTTCTGACCCGGGAGAAGATTTAGTCAGACTCTGCCACGAAAACGGAGTGTCCGTTGAGTCTGTGCCCGGTCCTTGTGCATTTTCAACTGCACTTGCAATTTCAGGAATGCCCAGCGGAAGATTTACTTTTGAAGGTTTCCTTAGTGTTACAAAAAACAGCAGACGTGAACATCTTCTTTCTCTGAAAGATGAAAAACGCACTATGATTTTCTACGAAGCACCCCACAAATTAGGTGCAACACTCAAAGATATGTATGAAAATTTCGGTGACAGAAATATCGCAATTGTCAGAGAAATTACAAAAATTCACGAAGAAGTTATCAGGACAACATTTTCGGAGGCAGTAAGTCTTTACGGTGAGGGCGGTCTCAAGGGAGAGATTGTTCTCATAATTGATGGCAAAAAGGAAGAAGAAAAAGAAGTAACTCTTGAAGATGCAGTGGCAATTGCCCTTTCAAAAATGGAAGAGGGCTTTTCGAAAAATGAAAGTGCAAAATTTGCTGCTAAGCAGACAGGGTTGAAAAAAGGTGACATCTATTCTCAGTTAATGGAGGTTTGAAATGGAAAGATTTATTGAGTATTTCAATCAGTACAAAATACTTTTTATTATACTTTTTGTGCTTTTGATTATCCTTGCTGTTGTATACTCAAAAATGGGTAAATCAATGGCAAAGAGAAAAGCAGAAAAAGAAAAACTTATAAAAAAACTTGACCACATGAAAAAGATAAGAGAAGATTATGCTGAACTTACAGAAGCAAAAATTCTCTCTGATGACGGTGTAAATCTTATCGAAGGAATTGCCGATAACATTCAGGTCCGTCTTGAAAAAGAAGATGACATGAATGTGTCTTTTGAAAACCTTTCTGAAGAAGAAAAAACCGTTTATGCATTTCATTATTTTCTCGAAGAAGCAAAAGAGAAGCCTTCTGTTTTCTTCAAAGAATTTACAAAACCTCTCACACCCATTGCACTTTCTGCTTGTGAAAAGTTTGTAAGGAAAGAAGTTCTGGTTTCAGTAAAAGAACTTTATGACTGTTACGATGAAGATAACGAAACTGCATCTGTAATTCCTGAAAAAATCAATGCTCTTGATGAAAAAATCATTAATTCTGATTTTATTCCCGAAGCAAAGAAAAATGCAGTAAAATTCATCAACGACAATGTACAGAAATTCACAAATCTTTCATAGGAATATTAAGTTTTCTGTTGATTAAGAAATTCAAATGTTGTATAATATACTTTATAAAAAAGTTTAGGAGGAATAATCTTGGACGAGAACAAAGAAAAAGAACTCGCTTCAGAAGAAACAGTTGAAGAAACTGCAGAAAAAGCAGAAGAACTGACTTCTGAAGAAAAAGAAGAAGTAGAAGAAATTCTCGAAAAACTCAAAAATACGGAAGATTCACAGGTTGTAACTGACTGGGACGGTCTTGCTCAGGTTGGTGACACAGATTCTCTCATCGAAGAAGATGAAACCGAAAGTGAAGAAGAGTCTGACGAGACAGAGGAAGATGCAGAAATTCCCGAAGAAAACCTCTGTGAAAAATGCGGAAAAAGAGAACGCTACACAGAACTTGATGAGGATTATCCTTATTGCAAAGCATGTCGTGAAAGCATGAAAAAAACACGCATGAATGCGTGGGGTGTTATTACATTTATCCTCACCTTTATCAGCAGTATTCTCTGTGTTGTTTTTGGCGTTTTTGCAGTTGTAACTGCAGTTCCCGTATTCAAAGGTGACAAGTTTATGTCACAGAATAAGTTTGCTTCTGCAATTACTGCTTACGAAGAGGCTCTGGCATCAATTGAGTCTCTCAATTCACAGGCAGGCGGTACACTTTTTGATGCAGGTAACAAAACTTATAGTAAACTTATCAAGGCTTATGCAGGTATGGGTTCTGTAACTTATGCACGTGATTATTTTTCAGCCCTTGAAGGTGCCGGTGTGCTTGAACAGGCAAAATACAGTGATGCAAAAGAGTATAACGATGTTTATAACAAGATGATGGATACTTACACTGAACTTCAGAAAACTTATACTGAAAAACTTAACGAACTTTTCGCTAAGAAAGAAAAGGCAGATATAAGTGAGGTTGAAGAGTATCTCACAGAACTTGAAGGTCTTAAGAATAAAGAAAAGTATGACCCCTACATGGTGGCTTACATTCAGTATCTTTTCTGTTCACTTACTGATAATTCTCTTGATGAAGGCATTAAATACCTTGAAGAGATTAAATCAGGCGGAAGAACCTACGAGTTCATTTATGCAATTGAACTTTGCACGAAATACCTTGAAAAAGGTGATTATGAAAAGGCAGAAAAAACATGTTACGATTCACTTGAGGCTTCACCTGAAAACATCGGTGTTTATCAGTATCTTATGATTTCAAAGAGAAGACAGGGCGATTTTGAAGGTGCTCTGAAACTTGGTGAAGAAGCAAGAAAACTTGCAGAAACAATATATACAGGTCCTGAAGGATACAATGCACTTCACTATGCAGTGCCCATGGAAGAAGCAATTGTTTATGCTCTTCAGGGTGAAAAAGAAAAGGCAATTGAAGCAATTGACGAATCTTTTGAACAGGGTAACGATAATTCAAACCTTAACATTTCAATTCTTCTCCACTATCTCTACCACGTTAAGGGTACAGAACCGACAACAGATGATAACGGAGAAAAAATTTATGATAATGTAGATGAAATGTACGACCAGGGTCTGTCTACAATTTCTTACTACGGTTCTTATTATGGTCTGAGTGTTTCTGAAAATGTTCAGGCAATTATGGACGGTAAGAAAACTCTTGAAGATGTATTTATGAACGGGGAGGTTAATTGGCAATGAGAATTCTTAATATGATAGTTAAAGTCCTTACCTTTCCCGCAGCATTTCTGAAAGGCTTCTGGGAACAGCTTCTCTGTAAAATGATGGGTTGTCCCGTTGAAAGCAAAAAGATTTTTCAGTCAGGCGAAATGGCAGGTCACATTGAACACGAGCCTTTCCCCACAGCAGCAAAAAGCTTCTGGTTCTGCTTTGTAACAGGTTTTATGATGTTCCTCACAGGTCTTGTTTTTGCAATTCCTGCAGTAGTAAACCTCTTTTATCTTGATACAGCAAGTCCCATTATTAAATTTTTCGGAATTTTCTATCTTTATGTTGCTTTAGGTGCTTTTGCAAACATGTTCCCTTCAATTGAAGATGGTCTTATGATGTGGGAAAAGTTCAAAGGTATGAAAAAGGGTGCAAAGGTTATTCTTGCTCCCGCAGCAGCAATAATGTATATCGGCTCTTTTGCTGAAACATGGGGTGTTACATTCGTAACAAATTGTTTACTCGGAGCAGCAATGCTTCTTTTATAAAATTTAAATGAGGTGGAAAAAATGACAGGAGATTTTAAATCAGACGGCATTATGTTTGCGATAGCTGCAGCAGTTATTGTATTCGTAATTGTCCAGTCAGTGTTCTTTATCGTGAAATCATGGAAAAGAGCAAAAGAATTAGGTATTTCAGAAACTACACTTAAAAACACAGTCACATCAAGTGCACTTTTCACAGTTGCTCCCGCATTTTCAATTCTTGCAACTGTATTTGCTCTTGCAAACTCACTTGGTATTGTCCTTCCCTGGATAAGACTTTCAGTTATCGGTAACCTGGCTTACGAAACAACTGCAGCACAGACTACCCTTGACTTCTGGG
>JAZRNJ010000254.1:0-5377 GCA_045648125.1 Acutalibacteraceae bacterium | reverse complement strand
AGATTCTGTCAATTTCATCTCCGAAAAACTCAACTCTGATTGCTTTATCATTGGAATAAACGGGATAAATTTCCACAACATCTCCACGGACTCGGAACTTGTTTCTTATAAAGTTAATATCATTTCTTTCGTACTGAAGTTCAACTAATTTTTCAATAAGCTCATCACGATTTTTCTCCATACCTGTTCTGAGAGAAATAACCATATTTCTGTAATCTATTGGGTCACCAAGAGTATATATACACGAAACACTTGCAACTATAATAACGTCTCTGCGTTCACTTAAAGCGGCAGTAGCAGAATGCCTGAGTTTTTCAATTTCTTCGTTAATCGACGAATCTTTCTCAATATACGTATCAGTTGAAGGAACATAGGCTTCAGGCTGATAATAGTCGTAATATGAAACAAAATATTCAACTGCATTATTCGGAAAAAACTCACGGAATTCTGAACACAACTGCGCCGCAAGTGTTTTATTATGAGCAAGAACAAGAGTGGGTCTGTTAACCTCAGCAATAACATTTGCCATTGTAAACGTTTTACCTGAACCTGTAACACCCAGCAGAGTCTGTTCTTCATATCCCCTATTAAGACCGTCAACCAAAGTTTTGATAGCTTGTGGCTGGTCGCCTGTAGGCTTATATTGTGAATGTAATTCAAAATGATCCATGACTCCACCTCCGTTCATATTCTATATAATTATAAACTAAATAATCAAAATTGTAAATACAAAAACAGGATTTCCGAACAAATGTTTACTGAAAATTCAAAAAATTAACCGACCTTTTACAGTCGGCTAATTAATTTATATCAATATTTTAATAGTTTTGATTTCCCATGGTCTGAATTTGAGTTCACACTCAATATTTTCTTCAATTACATTACCTAACAAATCAGTAACTGATATGTTTTTGCAACCATTCATATTGAACTCTGCAACGCCTGATTCGTCTGAGAAATTACAGAAACGTGCAAAATATGCACCATCTTCAAAATAGAAAGTAGTGAGAATTACTTCTCCTCCATTGGTTGTAAAATCTGCAAATTCAAGTGAAGATAAATCACCATCACCTTTTTTGTTAAGCAAAGCAACGGGCTGATAGTTGTAAGACATTGCGTTACGATGAATTTCAGCATCAGAAACTGATGAATCATACGGGAATAGTGCAAATTCATCTTCAAACACGCCATCAAGTATTCTGTCACCACACAAATACAGACCTGAATACAGAAGCGGGATTTCTAATCTATTGCCCTGAATTAATGAACCCATACAACCTCTGTTGAACACGGCAATACCGTTATTTTCATCGTTCATACCAAGCCAATATATACCCTGCATATATGTAGTATTTTCAAAAGATTCTTCTGGTGAAACCTCAACATCGTATCTGATATCATCCTCAGGATACCAATATGACTCATTCTTACGAACCTGACCGTTCCAATCGGAAATAGAGAACGGAAGGTCACGTACCATTCTTCTGTTTTTATCAAGACACATATTCATTATGAAATTCATTTTTTCTTCATGTCTGTGACCATCAACAGTAAGAGATTTTTTAAGACCTTCAGCAACACCTGAACGTCCCACGTTTTCACCATGAAGTTCAAATTTTGCTTTGCAGTCAATTCTCTTTGAATCATGTAAGAAATGCATTTCAAATCTGCAAGGAATTGTACTTACATTGCCTTCGAAAACTGCATTTGCACCAAAAGCAGTAGTTTCAACTGTCCATTTACCTACTGAACTGTAATTATCATCCTCAACGTAAGCAGTAAATAATTCACCTTCACCGTTATCAAAGATTCTGATATTTTTTCCATTATCTTTGATATATGCTATACCTTTATCAGTAAGCTTCACTTCGTATATAGGAGTTGTAAGAATTCCTTTTTCTTTATCCCAGTTACAAATTGACTCTGATTTTTCGGTTAATTTTTGTAAAGTAACTTTCTTTACAGCAAAGGGATTTAACTTTACATGTATATTGATATTTTTACCATCAGCAGACATTTCACTTTCAAGTAACTCTTCGCCATCATAAGCAGAATAAGCTTCATTGACATCAACTTTAACCCACTCATCTACAGGGAATGAGTGTGAATTTACAACCATAACAGTTTCATTGTCTTTATCAGAAAAACGTTTTTTGATTACATCAAGTGAAGATTCAATAACATTTTCAGAAAGTTTAAGTGAATCAGGAATAAAACGTCTTGATAAATCAAGCAAACCACAGATAGTAACATCATGATGCTGTGCTACAAGGGCATATTTCCATGATTGTTCAAGTGTTTTCTGCATAGGAACTCCGCCAAGCATTATTGACAATGCGTTGAGTTTTTCTGCCTGAACAGCAGCTATTTCAGCTTCACGGCATCCGTTAAAAATTTCATTGCCACAATAGCCCCATGGCATCTGAACATGGAAATCATTATCATTAGTTCTGATTTCTTCTTTTGCTTCACCGTAAAGTTCAGGAAGGTCTTCAAGTAAAACATATTTATAGTCATCTTTTGTTTCGATATATTCAGTTATATCTTTAACTTCCTGAGTAAGGTCATCATATCGGGAACAAAGAAGAGGTGAAATATGTTTGAATTTCTCTTCAAACTCTTCAAGAGACCAATAACAACCTTCTCTCGGCCAACGTGACATGATCCAGTTGTCAAGAGTTGTACAGTTAAAACCTCTGCCCTGCTCTTCATAAGTGGGAACTGCAGGAACTTCTGTCAGGTCTTTGCCAATCCATCTGCCCCAAGGTAAATCAAAATTCTTTGTATAACCGTAACCCATAACGTGAGAACGAAGTATTGCAGCTTTGTAGCCACAAAGTTTTATCATCTGAGGTGTCTGATTATTAAGTGCAAACTCTGAAATTGCATAAACATCAGGAGTTTGTCCGAAATGTTTAAGATTTGTACGAATAGCATAAGTCAACTGTCTGATATTTGATTCTTCAGAAATAAACAGTGACAAAGGTTGACCATATGTAGTTGCACCAAGACCTACTCTGTCTGGATATTTTTCAAGCAAATATTTGATTAGGTCCATTATTTCTGTATCAACTTTTGAGTATTCATCAAAAGTAAAAGACTCATAGTCAAGTCCTATTTTAAGTTTAGGATACTTTTCCATCCATTCAACAAGTTCTTTCAGACGAGGTTTAACTGCATTGCCCCAAAGAACATAACCGCCATGGTCATATGTGAGAATATACAAAGGTTTATCTTTCATACATAACTCTCCTTAAAAAAAGATTTCACCTCAGTATATCACTCCGACAATTTGATTGTCAAGCAAAAAAATACCGCAGAGGTAACTCTGCAGTATGTAGAATTAACCGTTTGAAAAATCCTGTTTCTTTATTCCGAAAATCATTCTGAGCAAACCACCAAATAACTTTGGATTTTTAAAAACAATTACCTTCATACTGCTACCTCCACATTAAAGTTTGCAAATGGCAATTCCGATGAGAATTATCGCCGCCGCAATAACAGCAACAAGAAATGAAGACGGAAAGCAACAGGCGATAAACAGCCCGATACCAAAAGATACAAGAATTACTCCCAAGCCACCACAATTTCTGCGCCTTCGCATACATTCACCCCACAAAATTACTGTCATTTTTATTATATTCATGTGGCAGACAAATGTGAAAAGGCTGGTTGTTTAACAACCAGCCTTTTATATTATAACTCCCATTCTTTTAAGTCTTTGACTTCGTTATACATAGCTATATAATTGTCATGTCTTGACTGATGAATTTTACCTTCATTTACAGCTTCGACTATTTTGCAACCTTTGTCTGTTGTGTGTGAGCAAGTGGAAAATTTGCAAGTTCCGAGATACTCTTCAAATTCACGGAAGCAAAACGGAAGTTCTTCTTTCAATATTTTTTCTGCATTCTGAAAATCAATGGAAGAAAATCCCGGTGTATCAGCAATGTATCCACCACAAATTCTGAACAGTTCAATGTGTCTGGTAGTGTGACGACCTCTGCCGAGTTTGTCACTTATTTCGCCTGTTTCGAGAGAAAGTTTAGCATCAATACTGTTAAGCAGAGATGATTTACCGACACCTGTATTTCCTGCAAATGCACTGATATGACCTTCAATCAATTCTTTGATTCTCTCAGTACCCTCACCTGTTTCAGCAGATGTTATTACAGTTTCAAAACCAGCAGTTGTATAAATATTTTTGAGTTCTTCGGAATCACCAAGGTCATTTTTGGTTATTACAAGTATAGGTTCAATATTATTATTTTCGGCAATTGCAATAAGTTTATCAATAACCAATGTATTGGGTTTAGGTTCACAAACCGATGTTACTACAAACAAACGGTCGATATTCGCAATAGGTGGTCTGACAAGAACATTTCTTCGTGGCAAAATTTCATCTATTGTATTTTCAGCGCCATCATTTACAGTAAACTTCACTCTGTCACCGGGTAAAGGTGAAATTTTATTCTTGCGAAAAACACCTCTTGCTTTACATTCAAATATGACTTCAGCGGCCTCTACATAATAGAAGCCGCCAATACCTTTTATAATTGTTCCTTCAAGTTGTTGCAAAAAAGTCAACTCCTAACAATCAATATAAGGATCCGTAATCAATAGTACCTGTGTGGTCTGTTGCATTTGTTACAACAGGAGGTGTTGAAGTAAAGTCAATATAACAACTGAAATAAAGGTTATCATTTACATAAACTTCAGCAATATCTGATGCGCCAACACCTGTAACAGATGTTGTATACATTTGTCCGTAGAAATTGTAAGAAGGCACTGTATGAACTGTATTACCGTTCAATTTATATACAATTGAACCTGTGCCTGATGAGGGCAATACAATGCTGATATCTCTTGTTGTTGCTTTTTGTCCGAGACTGAGAACAACTTTAACTGAAGAACCTTCTGCTACCGGTGTTCCTACTACAGGAGTACATCTTACAATATATCCTTCCGGAACTGTCATACTTGCTTCTGTTGCATAATTTGTATCAAGCTGAAGACCTACTGATTCAAGTTCGAGTTTTGCCATTTCAGGTGACATTGTCACAATATCCGGAACAGGTACTGTTGCACCGTCTTTTTCACAGATATAAATTGTTACTGTATCACCAAGCTTTACACTTGAACCTGCTGCAGGTTCAGTTCTTATAACTTTACCGTCATCCACAGTCTCGCTGTTTTCTTTAAGTTCTACATATTTGAGTCCCATGGCATTTAACTTTTCACGGGCATCAAAAACATCATAGTTTTCAAAATCAGGCATCATACTTTCATCCTGCAAAACAGCAATTGTAAGAATGATTTCATCGTCACCTTTAACTTTATCACCTGCATCCGGGGACTGTGTTATAACCTCACCATC
>JAZRNJ010000253.1:0-5210 GCA_045648125.1 Acutalibacteraceae bacterium | reverse complement strand
CGATATCTACCAGTATACCTTCTTCAGCCATACCCAGGTATGTACTGTTACCGCTTGATGATGAATACAAAGAACAAAATCTTGCCAAAATTATTCCTCCAAAAAATCCCACATTGTATGTGGGATTTAATGTTAGTAGTTATTTAAATTAACCTGCATGAACTGCTGACTGAGGTTCTCTTACTTCAACACGTCTGATATCAGCACCTACGCCCTGAAGCTTTTTCACAACGTCTTCGTAACCTCTGTCAATATATTTGATATCTTCAATTTCAGTGTGTCCCTCTGCACAGAGCCCTGCTATAATCATTGCAGCACCTGCTCTGAGGTCAGTTGCTTTAACGGGAGCACCTTTCAGTTTTTCGACACCTTCAATTACTGCAAGGTTGCCGTTTACCTGAACTTTTGCACCGAAACGGAGCAACTGTTCAATATAACGGAAACGGCTGTCCCATACGCTTTCTGAAATAATGCTTGTCCCGTCAGCTAATGTCAGCAGTACAGCCATCTGAGGTTGCATGTCTGTGGGGAAACCGGGATGAGGCATTGTTTTTACGTTGCATTTTTTAGGTCTCTTATTGCTGATAATTCTGACTGCTTCGTCATATTCTTCAACAATAACACCGCATTCTGCAAGTTTTGAAGTTATAGATTCAAGGTGTTTGGGAATAACATGATTAATAAGCACATTGCCGCCTGCAGCAGCTGCTGCTACCATGTAAGTTCCTGCTTCAATCTGGTCAGGAACAACGGAATAAGTGCAACCGTGGAGTTTTTCAACACCTCTGATTTTAATAACATCTGTACCTGCACCTCTTACGTCAGCACCCATAGTGTTGAGGAAGTTTGCAAGGTCAACTATGTGAGGTTCTTTTGCTGCATTTTCGATGATTGTAAGACCTCTTGCTTTTACTGAAGCCAACATGATGTTCATTGTTGCACCCACAGATACAACATCCATATAAATTGAACTGCCGTACATGTTTCCGTCAACAGACGCATCAACAATTGCGTTTTCAATGTTTACTGTGCAACCAAGTGCTTCAAAGCCTTTGATATGCTGGTCAATGGGGCGTACTCCGAAGAAACATCCACCGGGCATAGCAACTCTTGCTTTGCCGAATCTTGCTAAAAGTGCACCGATAAAGTAATAAGACGCTCTCATCTGTTTTGCATAATCGTAAGGTACTTCACAGGATGACACAAAACGTGTGTCAATTTCAAGAGTGCTTCTGTTGATATACTTTATCTGAGCACCGAGAAGTGACAATATATCAACCATGAGTTTTACGTCACTGATATCGGGTAAATTTTCAATTCTGCAAACATCCTCTGCAAGGATTGTAGCAGGTAAAATAGCAAGGGCTGCATTCTTTGCGCCGTTTATATCAATTTCTCCATAGAGTTCATTTCCGCCGTTAATTACGATTTTTTCCAAGCAATTACACTCTCCTTCATATCTGCGTGAACATATCGTTCTATGTAATGCCACGCAGTAATGTTTTAAAAATCGTGGCTCTATATGTTGTGTCGAAATTTTTCGAAATGTTTACATTTGTAAGACTTTTTAAAAGTCACATAACACGCCCATAGTCGTGCTAAGTTATTATAACACTATATCTCGTAAAAATAAAGACTTTTTTCAAAAATATATTACCAAAACGAGCAACTGTAATCTGTTTGTAACCAAATCTTGGAAATTGTAACACTTCTGTTTCTTGTCTATATTTTGTGTTCGATTTATTCAAGTAATTCAGTGTCGGGTACATTTAAAAATCTTTTTTATTTTCACAGATTTTCTGATAAATTTTTTCCATATCTTCGTACATCGGAGCTTCCACGGAAACTTCTTTCCCTGTTACGGGATGTGTAAAAACCATCTTTGCACAATGTAGAGCCTGCCGTGAAATTTCTATGTCTTCTTTTCCGTACATTCTGTCACCTGTAAGTGGCGTTCCCATTGATGAAAAATGAACTCTTATCTGATGTGTTCTGCCTGTTTCAAGATGTATTCTGAGTAAGGTTCTTTCACCATCAGTTACTATGGGTGTGTAATGTGTTACGGCTCTGTCACCATGTTCTCCTGCAGCACGTATAGTTTTCATCGGGTCAGGTCTGTAAATGGGTTTGTCAATTGTACCTGAAGATGTGTATTCACCCTCAGCGATTGCAAGATATTCCTTTTCTACGCCGTTTTCAGAAAGCCTTGATGCGGCATATCCGTTCAGCGCCATCATCATAAGACCTGAAGTGCCTTTGTCAAGCCTTCCTATAGCTCTGAAAACTGCAGACTTACCGTGAGAAAGAAGATATCCCGTTACTACATTCGCAAGGGTGTCACCCTGATGATTATGTGTGGGGTGAACTGCAATAAAGGGATTTTTATTCACAATGAGAAGGTCTTCATCCTCATATACAACCTGAAGTTCACCGTCAGTCGCTTCAGCAGTACTTTCACCCTCAGGAATATTTACCGTAAGAACATCTCCTGTATGTATTCTGTCAATAGTTCTTATGTGCTCACCGTTAAGAAGAATACCCTCGGGAAAGGTTTTTAAGGACGCAACAAGTCTTGCTGAGAGTTTTGCCTGACCTCTCAGATACCAGAGAACTTTGTCACCATCATATTCACTTGTGATAGTATAGTCTATTCTTCTCATAAAATCACCTTGTTCTATTATATCATATCAACTACCACCCCACAATAAAATATAAAAAATTTAGTAGAAATTATCAAAAAAGTATTGCAAAATCATGTCATTGTGGTATCATTAACATAATTAAGGAATAACTTGTTATTCTTGATTTGGAGGTTTTAAAACATGGAAAAGAAATTGAAAGTCGGCATTATCGGTTGTGGTGGTATTGCTAACGGAAAACACATGCCCTCATTGCAGAAAATCAATGACAAAGTTGAAATGGTTGCTTTCTGCGATATCATTGAAGAAAAGGCAATTGAGGCTTCAAAAAAATTCGGTACTCCCGATGCTAAGGTTTACACAGACTACAAAGAACTTCTCAAAGATGAAACAATTGATGTTGTTCACGTCTGCACTCCCAACCGTTCACACAGCTTTATTACAGTTGACTCTCTTGAAGCAGGTAAACATGTAATGTGTGAAAAACCCATGGCTAAAACTTACGAAGAAGCTAAGAAAATGCTTGAAGCTGCTCAGAGAACAGGCAAAAAGCTTACTATCGGTTATCAGTCGCGTTGCAGATCTGACTCTATTTACCTTAAAGAATGTTGCAAAAATGGTGAACTTGGCGAAATCTATTTTGCAAAAGCTCACGCTCTCAGACGTCGTGCAGTTCCTACATGGGGCGTTTTTCTCAACGAATATGAACAGGGCGGCGGCCCTCTTATCGACATCGGTACACACGCTCTTGACCTGACTCTCTGGATGATGGATAACTATAAACCCCGAATGGTTGTAGGTACATCTTACAAAAAGTTAGGAAAACAGCAGGGCACTGCAAACGCATGGGGTGATTGGGATCCTGAAAAGTTTACAGTTGAAGACTCAGCTTTCGGTTTTGTTGTTATGGAAAATGGTGCAACAATCGTTCTTGAATCAAGCTGGGCACTCAATATCAGAAATCCCATTGAAGCAGCAACAACTCTCTGTGGTACAAAGGGTGGCGCTGACATGCTTGACGATGACCTTAAACTCAACTATGTCAAAAATAACCGTCAGGTTGTTGAAACACCTGACTTCAATGCAGGTGGCGTAGCATTCTATGACGGTGCAAAGATGGATCCTTCAGAGCTTGAAGCACGTCTCTGGATTGACGCTGTTATCAACGATACAGAAGTTAACACAAAACCTGCACAGGCTCTTGTTGTAACACAGATTCTTGAAGCAATTTACGAATCAGCAAAAACAGGCAAACCTGTTTACCTTGCATAATAAAGGAGAAAAAACAAATGAAACTTGCAGTACAGCTTTACTCACTCAGACATGATTATACAAACGGGGAAGAATTTCTTGAAATCCTCGGCAAAGTAAAAGAACTCGGCTTTGAAGGCGTTGAATTTGCAGGATTTGCAGGTTTAGAACCTGAAGTTATCAAAGCAAGACTTGATGAACTTGGTCTCACAGCAGTAGGCTGTCACATGGGACTTGATGACCTTAAAGCAGACAAACTTGACGAGACAGTTAAAATCGCAAAAGCTCTCGGCATGAAATACATCGGCATCGGTGGTGCAGCTCACTCAACAGAAGAAGATGTTAAAATCCTCAACGACGTTTACGGCTACGCTAACGAAAAATACGCTGACGAAGGCTTGAAATTCTACTATCATAACCATACTGAAGAATTTGAAATCAAATTCGGTGACAGATATTGCATGGACGTTATTGCAGACAAAGCGTATCTTGAAGTTGATACTTACTGGAGTTTCTGTGGTGGTGCAGATAACTACAAATATATCACAGAAAACAAAGACAGAATCGTTCTTCTCCACATCAAAGACGGTATTGACAGAAAACCCACAGCACTCGGTGAAGGCAACAACGACCTTCTTACAGTTTTCAAAGCTGCTAAAGATGCTGAAATTGAATGGCTTGTTCTTGAAAATGACGACCCCGTACCTACAGGTATTGAGGACATTACAAGAAGTATGGCATACTTCAAAGCAAATCTTTAATAAAGAGGTAATATAACATGAAACTTGGCGTTTTCACAACACTTCTCAGCAATAAATCACTTGACGAAGCGTTAGCATATTTTAAATCAAAGGGCATTGAAATGGTTGAAATCGGTTGTGGCGGATATCCGGGAAATGCTCATGCAAATCCTGAAATTCTCCTTAATGACGAGAAAGCTTTTGAAGAATTCAAAGCAACCCTCGACAAATACGGACTCCAGATAAGTGCTCTGAGCTGTCATGGTAACCCTGTTCATCCCAACAAGGAAATCGCAGCAGAGTTTGATAAAGTTATCCGTGACACAATCCTCCTTGCTGAGAAACTTGGTATTCATCAGATTAACACATTCTCAGGCTGTCCCGGTGACTGGGAAGGTGCAAAATATCCCAACTGGGTAACTTGTCCCTGGCCCAACGATTTCGGTGAAATCCTTGAATATCAGTGGAACGAAGTGCTTATCCCCTATTGGAAAAAGACAGTAGCTTTTGCAAAAGAACACGGCGTTAACAAAATTGCTCTTGAGCTTCACCCCGGTTTCTGTGTTTATAACACGGAAAC
>JAZRNJ010000252.1:0-1325 GCA_045648125.1 Acutalibacteraceae bacterium | reverse complement strand
CATAGACAATGGTTTCGGCATCGTTTCCTACTGCTACAAGGATGTGACAAGTGATGACGACGATTTCACAAACGGACTTGCAGGAGTGATTTATAAAGGAAAAGAAAAAACGGCTCATTCGTGCGGTAAAATTGCTATGTGGGCATGGTCTGCAATGAGAGTTATGGATTTCTTACAGACAAGAGATGAAGTTGACAAAAATTCCATCACAATTGCAGGTCATTCAAGACTGGGAAAAACTGCACTTCTGACTGCTGCTGTTGACACACGTTACACCTGTGCACATTCAAACTGTGCAGGTTGCAGCGGTGATTCCCTTAACAGAGGAAAAAGTGAAGGCAACGAATATATCGGCCATATCACAAAAAACTTTCCTTATTGGTTCTGTGAAAAGTACAAAGACTACGCAGGTAAAGACGATGAAACTCCCTTTGACCAGCATTTTATGCTCTCACTTATCGCTCCGAGAAAAGTTCATATTGCATCAGCTGAAAAAGATATATGGGCAGGACCAAATTTACAATTCCTTTCCTGCGTATGTGCAAGTGAAGTTTATGAACTTTACGGAATAAAAGGCTTCTGCTTCAACGAAGAGGATTTCCTCAAAACAGACAGACGCCTGAACGATGGAAACATCGGACTCTGCCACAGAGAAGGCGTCCATTACTTCTCCCGTGATGACTGGCACGGTCTGATGGATTTTTTGAAATAATATCCGCTTCCTATAAAGGGATTTTCTTTTAAATATATTTATGAAAATATTGACGAAAAAATAAAGTTTGTGTTATACTTGTTACAGACTTTTTAAAAGGAGATGTTAAAATGGCAAAGAGTATAAAAGATGTACTTGAGTTCATTAAAGAAAACGGCATTAAAATGGTTGACTTCAAGATGGTTGACATCAACGGTCAGTACCGTCACGTTACAATCCCAGCAGAAAACTTCTCAGAGGATACAATGAAGAGCGGTA
Organism: Acutalibacteraceae bacterium; assembly: GCA_045648125.1. GTDB lineage: Bacteria > Bacillota > Clostridia > Oscillospirales > Acutalibacteraceae > SIG575. Next base: position 355 of record JAZRNJ010000252.1, on the reverse strand, counting down.
TCGGTTTTGATGCTTCAAACTATGGTTACGCTGTTGTTGAAAAAAGTGATATGGTGTTCATTCCTGACCCTGACACAGCAGTTATTGACCCCTTCTGTGAAATTCCTACTCTGTCAATGACAGGTAATGCAATGATTATTGATAACCCCGAAAACCGTCCTCTCGCTCAGTATCCCCGTAACATCATCAAGGCAGCTGTTGAATACATGAAGAACAGCGGCGTTGCTGACGAGATGAAGATTCTTCCCGAGTTTGAGTTCTATCTGTTCGACAACGTAACATGGAATGTTGAAGGCAAGCAGATTGCTGTTGACGTAGATGCAAAGCAGTCCTACTGGAACTCCGGCACAGAGGG
>JAZRNJ010000251.1:0-2731 GCA_045648125.1 Acutalibacteraceae bacterium | reverse complement strand
ACAACTGCATCGAAAACATCGCAGAGTTTTCTGTCAGATGCAAGAACTGCTGCTTCTTTTGCAGCGATACCCATTTCTTCGTAAACCTTGCCTTTTTCTTCTGCAGTTGCAGGCATACTTGCTCTGATTTCCTCAAGCCATGCATCATCAATAATAATGGGCATAAGGTTGGGGTCGGGGAAATAACGATAATCTGCTGCTGTTTCCTTGTTACGCATGGGGAATGTACGTCTCTTTACATCATCCCAACGACGTGTTTCCTGAACAAGCATTTCTGTATGACGTTCAATTGCATCAACGTGACGAACTTTTTCAAATTCAATTGCATCCTTGATTTCTGAAAGTGAACTCATATTTTTGATTTCAGAACGTACACCAAGTTCATTTGAACCTTCGGGACGTACTGAAATGTTAACGTCACATCTCATTGCACCTTCTTCACATTCTGAAATTCCTGCAAACTGAAGGCTTGATTTCAGCTTTTTAAGATATGCAATAACTTCATCTGAACTACGGAAATCAGGACGGCTTACAATTTCAATAAGCGGAACACTTGTACGGTTATAGTCAACAAAAGAAGTGTTTGTTGCATCATCGTGAACAAGTTTACCTGCGTCTTCTTCAACGTGAATCTGCTTGATGCCGATTTTTCTGTCACCAATTTCAACTGAGCCATCAACACAAACAGGATTGAACCACTGTGTAATCTGATAAGCTGCAGGAAGGTCGGGATAATAATAGCTCTTTTTATCGAAAGTTGTGTACTGATTTATTTTACAGTTAAGCATAAAACCTGCTTTAACTGCAAGTTCAATTGCATGCTTGTTTGTTACGGGAAGCATACCGGGCATACCGCTGCAAGCAGGGCACACACAATCGTTAGGTTCTTTGGGGCTTGAATGTCCACCGCAAGAACAGAAAAGTTTTGAATCTGTTGAAAGTTCAACGTGAGTTTCAAGACCAATAACAAGTTCGTATTTCATCTTATGCTTCCTCCTTTTCAACGTTGTGAGCAATGCTTAAAAGAACGCTCTCTTTAAATGAATCGGAAATAAGCTGAACGCCCTTTGTTACCATAGCAGGAAGACCTGTTATTGAGGGGATAGCTGTGAAAATGCTTTCATCAAACACTTTATTGAAAGAATCAAGAATATCATATTCCTGATAACTCATCTTTGATGAAGCAGGAGCAAGAATTGCATCATAAGAAGCAAGAACTTCTTTCACTTTATCCACAACAATTCTGCGCATACGAAGTGATTTATCATAACACTTTTCATATTTACCTTTTGCAAGCACATCTGAACCATAAATTATTGTAGCCTTTGTAAGGAATGAGAAAGCTTCTGTTCTGCTCTTTACATAAAGTTCATCAATGTTTTTATATTCAGGTGTTCTGTAACCGTATTTTACACCGTCAAATCTTGACAAGTTATTACATGTTTCTGCTGACATAAGAATCTGCCAGGATGTCTGTGCTTCTTTAACAAAATCAAGAGAAACAGTTTCAACTGTTGCGCCTGACTTTTTAAGATTTTCTGCATAAGCATCGATGCAGGATTTTACTTCTTCACTTGCCATATCATAAAGCTCTTTCACAAGAGCAATTTTCATTGTGCTTACATTTTCATCAAGTGAATATTCATATTTTTCTGCAGGAAGGCTTGTTCCGTCTTTTGAATCGTGACCTGCAATAACAGAGAGAATTTCTTTTGTTTCTTCAGCATTTTTTGCAAGAACACCAATCTGTTCGCCTGAGCAAGCACAAGCAACAATACCGTAACGTGAAACTGTACCATAAGTGGGTTTAATAAAATCAACACCTGATACTGCTGCTGCACGACGGGGAAAACCGTTAAGGTCTACTGAAAGAGCTGCTTTAACATCACCTGATTTAACAAGTTCTGCTGCTGCACCTGCAAGGTTTTCACCATTTTTAACTGCACCGAAATATGATGTTTCACCAAGAAGGTCAAGTCCGAATTCACCTGCATTTGTTTTACCTGAAACAGAATAACCTGCTTTTTCAAGTCTTTCAACTGCTTCTGCGCTGAAAAGAGGTGTGAAATTTTCCAACATTTTTGAGCCTGCTGTTGCGGGAGTTCCTTTTACAAGAATTGTATCATCAACAGCAATTTTTCCGTTTTTATCAATTTCGTTAATATAATATCTCACTGTTATTCACCTCACTTTACAAGTCTGGGAACCTGCCAGCTATCCTCAGTGCTCTGAGGTGCACCTGAAAGCAAATCTTTGCGTTCAAAGGGCTGTTCACGTTTATCCTGTCTTAAAACGTTTGTCATAGGCATTACATATACCATTGCTTCTACGTTTTCTGTATCAACCTTAAGAAGATCTTCTTCTTTCTTTTGCATTGCTTCAAAGATTTTATTCATCTGTTTCTTTTCATCATCTGCAAAGACGAGTTCATTCACCTGCTCAAGGCTGTGAATTTTATCAACTTTTTTCTCGCTTACGCTTGCACCTTTTACAGTTGTTGCGAAAGCATCTGTTTCTGTTCCTTCTGAACCGAGAACTTCTGCTCCGCCTTTACCACGGATGCTTACATTTGCTTCAAAGAGCTGAAGCTCTGTAACTTCACCGGGTGCACCGAGCATCTGATCCTGAGCTGTACCGTCAAGGGGGAATGCAATAACGTCTCTGATAGTTTCAGTATCAGCAAGGAGCATTACAATTCTGTCAACACCGGGTGCCATACCTGCATGAGGAG
>JAZRNJ010000250.1:0-22794 GCA_045648125.1 Acutalibacteraceae bacterium | reverse complement strand
TAGAGCTTAATCGCTCATTTACGATACTAGCTATCGTTATCTTTTCCTTGTTTCGTTTCCGAAATCTGGATTTGGTTCGTACTTTCAGTACTCAAATTCTTATCAAGGTTCCTTTTCTTTCGTTGTTTAATTTTCAAGGTTCGTATGAACTGTCCCGCAAGGGACTTTGATATAATAACACAAGTATTCCCTTTTGTCAACACTTTTTTTAAAATTTTTTTGATTTTTTTGAAAAAGTTTTCAACATAGTGTGGAAAACCTTGATGTTATTGGGTTTGTTATGTTTATAAAAATTATAAATATTCTTTGAAAATTAAAAAATATTGCCTTTTGCGACCTGAAACAAGTCACAAAAAGCAATATCATTAAATTATTTACCAGAGAGATCTGACACCTTTTGCATGTGCATTGATTCTTGCAACATCGACCGTATTTACATTACCGTCACCGTTAATGTTGCAACATTGGAAATCATATCCTGAAATTTTATTTACACCTTTTGCGTGTGCATTAGCACGTGCAACATCTATAGTATTTACTTTTCCGTCACCGTTAATATCACCAAGAAGATTAATTTGCAAATCGAAGTTTTGGTGTGCTGAATCAATTGTTATTTCGCATGTTTTAGAAACATGGTTTTTCTTTGAAATAACCACTATATAGTCACCATTCCCGATTGAGTCAAGAGGAAGCTGATGTTCGCCTGAACCTTTAAGTTCAAAAATATAAGTTGCTGCATAAGCACCTTCTTTGAAGAACTCCAATGTAGTAACAGAGTTGTCGTCAGCATTTGCAGCAAAAGTTTTAACTATAAATCCACTTTTATTCCTACTCCATACTGCATAAAGAGTTTTATTTGATGAAACAGTTATTTCATCGCCTGATTGATAAGTTGCTGTTACGGCACTGCTGTTTTCAGACCAGCCAAGGAATGTATAACCACTTCTTACCGGTGTTCCTGATTTTACAGTTGCATCTGCACTTGAATTCCATATAGCGTAAATTGTTCCTGAACTTCCGAGTTTATATGACTTTCCACAGTTATATGTTGCTGATGTTGCAGTTTTATATGCAGACCAGCCTTTACATGTAATTGAAACTGTCTGTTCAGAAGGTACATTACTTCCCCCATTTGCATTATATGTAATTTTATATGACTTTGTGGGAGTAGGCAATGTTACAGAACTGCCTTCTGTTACTTCTGCACTTGTGGGCGTTACACTACCACCATTTGCATCAAAATTAAGAGTATAGACTACAGGAATTTTTTCCCATACTGCGTAAAGAGTCTTATCTGATGAAACAGTTACTGCTTCACCTGATTTATAGGTCGGTGTTGTAGCTGTTTTACTTTCAGACCAACCAAGGAATGTATAACCACTTCTTACGGGCGTTCCTGACTTTACGGTTACATTTGCACCTGAATTCCATACAGCATAGAGAGTAACTGAAGCTGTGGGCTTATAGGCAGTTCCGCAATAATACGATGCTGATGTGGCTGTTTTATTTTCAGACCAACCTTTACAGGTGAGAGAAACTGTCTGTTCAGACGGTGCGTTACTTCCACCGTTTGCATTATATGTAATTTTATATGACTTCGCAGGAGTCGGTAATGTTACGGAAGTACCTTCTGTAACTTCTTCACTTGAAGGAGAAACACTACCACCGTTTGCATCATAAGAAAGTGTATATATAACAGGGGTATTGACGTAATCACCGGTTACAATGTATCTGTTATTTGTATCATCAGGTGTATCCTTTATTTCGCACACAAGTTTACCGTCATCATACTTGAAGCCGTAAATATTATAGGCTCTGCCGTATGAATTCTGCGGTGTGAACACTTTTTCCGTTTTTCCGTTGGAAACATCATATTTGTACACTGCATCTGATTTTGAAAACAGCAGGTCTTTCCCATCAGAACTGAGGCGTGAATAATTACCGACCCAATAGTATCCACCATTACCTGTATACCATATATCTTGAACACTGCAAAGTTCTTTGCCGTTGTAAGTTTTCAGATATTCGTCATCATCAATATAGTACAGAGTATTTCCGATAAGCTGAAATTCTGTTTCTGAATCTCTCCAGAAATAGTTATCAAACGTAGTGGAAGTTGGTGTTGTGTCAAAATCGTTTGCTTTGTGTCCACTTGCCTTTATACCATTTGTAGAGAGAAGGAAGTTTGTGTGATTCACTCTGCCGATAATGTCCTTAACAGGGTCATCCCATGTTACATCAACATGGTAATATTTTCCTCCTATCTCGACAATATTCCATGCATGTACCAATGCATCTGAACTGCAAAGATAAGAATTAATTCCCACTTTTTCAAGCATATACATGTATGCCTCGGCATATCCCTGGCACACAGCCACTTCTTTTGCCAGAGCACCATACATTGTGTATGAATCAGATGCAATTACGCTTCTTGTATCGTACTCACAAAGTATTGCCAGACGGTCATGAATAAGCAAGGCTTTCTGCACATCGGTAAGAGTTGTGTTACCTGAAATTCCCGAAAGAATTTCTGAAGACGCAGATTCTACTTCACTATACATCTTGTCGTACTGAGCTTTTGTATAGTTATATACGATATTTAATGAGCTGAACTTCTTATTTGAACCTGACCCTGAGATAGAAAAGCCCATACTGTTACTTACATGGAAAGCTTCAGGAATTGCATCCCACACAATATTGCCGAGAGCTTTTTTATAAGCCTCAGTGTAAGGTATATTATATGAAGAAATATTAATTTGTTCATTACAATTCATAAGTTGATTTCTTACATATTCTTTAAAATCATCATACTTATTTCCAAGATACTGTTCTACAATGTCAGAGGAACCGTTACTTGCCGGAAGCCTGTTTTCAGGCACGACCATTTCCGTGTATATATCGACCTCATACTCAATTGCATTTACAGTTGCCAACGGCACAGATAACACCATAATCAAACTGAGTATAAGTGCTGTTATTCTCCTGAACTGCATAAAATCCACTATCCCTTCCCAAAAGTATATTCATTTTTACGCATATATTAATAATTGTATCACATCTTTTTTCAAAATTCAACAAGAAGCATTAAATATACCTTTTAAAAAAACAAATTACGGGTTCCTCTTTGGAAACCCGTAATTTATTTTAAACTATATTATCAATACCAAAGCCAGCCGCAAAGGAAGATGATGATAATCCACTGCCACCAGGTATAATTAACAGTAACAGTACATGTATCTTTAACAATATTGCCATAGCTGTCAGTAACTGTAACTGTAATTTCAGCTGTACCTGTACCTGTTGCTATAACAAAACCGTCATCGTCAACCATAGCAACAAAAGAATCAGAAGTTTCGTATGAAACAACATATTCATCAGCACCATCTACTTCAAAATAAACAAAGTTCATTTCGTTATAGATAAGGTCAAGATCTTCTGCTATGACATCCAATTTTTTTGTATTTCCTGCTACTTTTTCCCATACTGCATAAAGTGTTATATCACCTGCAAGATTTATTTTACTGCCTGCTGCATAACTTGCAGTTGCAGCATCCTTAGTTCTTGACCAACCAAGGAATTTGTAACCTGCTTTTGTGGGAGTTGCTGAAGTAAGAGTTGCTGTTGTTTTAAGCCATACAGCGTAGAGAGTAACATTATTTGTTGGTTTATATGAAGAACCACAAGCAAATTCACCCTTTGTTGCGCCACTGCTTGTTGCCCAACCATCACAACCGAGTTTTACACTCTGTGTTGCAGGAGCTTTTGAGCCACCGTTTGCATCATAAGTTACCTTAACTGACATTGCAGGTGTGGGAAGTGTGGTTGAAGAACCAACTATAACATCTGCACTTGCAGGAGTTACAGTACCACCCTTTGCATTGTATGTAACCTTATATGTTTTTGCAGCTTCAGGAAGTTTTTCCCATACTGCATAGAGCGTTACATTACCTGCAAGATTCAGCTTACCTCCTGCTTTACAATCTGCAACGGAAGCAGTATTACTTCTTGACCAACCGAGGAATTTATAACCATCTCTTGTGGGTGCAGATGAAGTAAGAGTTGCTGTTGTTTTAAGCCATACTACATAAAGTGTAACATTTTTTGTAGGTTTGTATGTTGAACCACAAGCAAAATCGCCTTTTGTTGCCTTGCTGTTTGTTGACCAACCGTCACAACCCAATTTTACGCTCTGTGCTGAAGGAGCATTTTTACCACCATTAGCATCAAATGTAATATTAACTGAGATTGAAGGTGTGGGAAGTGTAACAGATGCACCTTCTTTTACTTCTGCACTTGCAGGAGTTACGGTGCCACCCTTAGCGTTGTATGTAACCTTGTAAGTTTTTACAGGTACTGTTGTAGGCTCTGTTACAGGTTTTGTTGTGGGCTCTGTTACAGGCTTAGTTGTAGGCTCCGTTACAGGCTTAGTTGTAGGTTCTGTTACAGGCTTAGTTGTAGGTTCTGTAACTGGTTTAGTTGTAGGCTCTGTAACAGGCTTAGTTGTGGGTTCTGTAACAGGTTTAGTTGTAGGCTCTGTTACAGGCTTAGTTGTGCATTCACCTTCAGCACATTTTTCCCACACTGCATAAAGTGTTATATCACCTGCAAGGTTGATTCTGCCTCCTGCTGTATATGTTGCATTTGCAACATCGCTGATTCTTGACCAACCGAGGAATTTATAGCCATCTCTTGTGGGAACTTCTGAAGAAAGTGTTACTGTGGTTTTTTTCCATACAGCAAAGAATGTTGTATCCTTTGTAGGTTTGAATATTGAACCGCTTGCATACTCGCCTACAGTTGCTGTATCGCAAAGTGACCAACCGTCACAGTCGAGTTTTACTTTCTGAGTTTTGGGAGCATTCTTGCCTTCGTTTGCATCATAAGTGATTTCAACTTCCCATTCGGGAGTAGGAATTACTGTTGTAGAACCCGCTTTTACTTCCACACTAAGAACACTTACTGTGCCACCTTTTGCATTGTAAGTAACCTTGTAGGGGTCATCCTCCGGAAGTTTTTCCCACACTGCATAAATAGTGATGTTACCGGGAACATTCATTTTACCGCCAGCCAGATAGCTTGCAGTTTTTGCATCCTTATCTCTTGACCAACCGAGGAATTTATAGCCTTCTCTTGTGGGAATTGTTGAACTGAGATCAATCGGTGTTTTCTTCCATATTGCATAAAGAGTTACATCTTTTGTAGGAATATATGAAGAACCACAAGCAAATTCACCACTTGTTGCTTTATTGCTTGTTGCCCAACCATCACAGATAAGTTCTAATTCCTGAATTCTGGGTACATTTGTGCCACCGTTTCCGTCATAAATAACCTGAACAGGCTTTTTGGGAGTAGGAAGTTTAACTGAACAGCCTTCAAGAACATCAACACCTGCAGGTGTTACTGTGCCACCATTTGCGTTGTATGTAATTCTGGAATTCAGATCAAGAGTACATCCTCTTCTCTGTCTGTTGCCTGCATCATAATACCATACAAGCTTATTGTTATCACATATAGGCTGACAGTCACTTAACAATGCATCTCCCTCAAGAGTTTTCACACTTGTAAGCTTATTGCCGTTTTCGTCAATAACAACATATTTGATTCCATTTTCCATGTACAAATAGCTGTGGCTGTTTACAGGTTTCTTGTATTCGTATTCCATCCACATAACTACGAAACGGTCACCTGAAGCCTTAACAATGTAAGGAGCTGATGCGTGTTTGTTATCTGAAGTATAGTCTGTAAGATATACCATCTTAACCTTATCTGTATCTGTGTTGTTTTTATCACTGATAAGAAGCACAGCATCACGCAAATCAACCTCAAGACCATCCATAACGTCGTTATCATAGTCTGTTACCTTGCTATGGTCAACGGTATTCATTGCAACGATATAGTTTTTGTCTGAAACTTCAAAACCGCCAAGAGTAACACCTGTGCAGAGAGCACCTGCTTTACCGGGGATTTTGTAAAGTTCAACTTCATTATAAACATCACCGTTGTTATCATCTCTGATAGCCTGTTTCTGAAGAATAATGCTTCTGGGATAAGCATTACCATGGTCAACAAGCACACGTTTATCACCATCATACTTGACAAATTGATTGTAAGAATGGCTTACGTGGTTTGCCTGGAAAGTTTTAAGGTCATTGACAGGTTTCATTGTTGCTGTATCAATAACAATTGTAAACTGAGACTGATGTCTGAGACCGTCAGCACCTGTGAAACGAAGACGGCTTGTATGAATTGTAAGTTCATTACCGCTTTCTGCAAGTGATGCTCCACCGTAAGAGAAAGGTGTAGCTGTGAAACAGTCACCACCTGTTATTGAAGCTTTTGAAATGACATTAAAGTTTTTATCGTATTTTACTACACGAAAAACTTCTGTTGATTCATTTTCAGTTATATTATTTGCACCGAAAACAATATAGTTGTATGTTTCGCCACTGAGGAAACCACCGAAAATCGGTAACTCACCAACAATTTTCTTTTCTGAAACTTTTTCGAAACTCTTGCTGTATGTTGTTACTGTTACATAATCTGTATCGGCGTCCTCTGCATCAACAACAACGTAATTATTGCCATTGATGTATATGTATGAGCCTGTTGTTTCTGCCCATCTGTATGTATTCTGAGGAAGTACATTTTTACTGCCGTCTGCAGCAACACGATACTCTGTGAAATCTGTTGTAGCTGATGCACCTACAGATATAATAGGAAGTACCATAGCAACGCAGAGGAGCACTGAAAGAAGTTTTACATAAGTTTTTTTCATTTTGTTGCCTCCTATATAACTTATTTTGCGGGAGGAACGTTAATTTCAAGATCTGTCAGGGGGAATGAACAGCAAGGATGGATACAGCCGAACTTATAGTCTGCAAGACGACGGTATTCAAGATGCTTGGGAACATAAACCTTACCTGAGAGAAGATGTGAATGACAGAAACCACATTCACCGCTTCTGCAACGTGCAGGAGCTGAAATTCCGTTCTTTTCAAGAATCTGCATAACAGAATCTGATGAGTTACCTTTAACTGTGTATGTTTCATCCTGTATTGTAACCTTGATTGTAACTTCTTCGGGTACACCTGCAGGATAATCTTCCTGAGTCTGAGGATTATGGAATTCACCGAACATTTCGTGACGGATATATTTTTTAGGAAGATTAAGTTTTTCAAGTTCTTCATCAAGGAAATCGTACATCTGCTGAGGTCCGCAAATGAAAATTGAATAAGGTTCATCTTTGGGAGCGTATTTCTTGATAAGTTCTGCTGTGATGAAGCCTTTTTTCATTCCTCTGGGAACTAATACGCCAGGATTACTCAGAACATGAACTACTTTGATTTTACCGCATTTCTTCTGAAGTGCTGCAAGTTCTTCCAGGAAAAGAATATGCTTTTCATCTCTGCTTCCGTAAAGGAGAGTAAGTTCGAAATCTTCGTCTCCGTCGCAGATTGCGTTTGCCATGGAAAGGAAAGGAGTAATACCGCTACCACCTGCAAGGCAGATAACTTTTTTTGCATCACGAATAGGCTGATATTCAAAGTTACCTGCAGGAGCAGAAACTTCAACCTTTGTGCCCACTTCCCATGTATCAAAAATGTAACGTGACATAAGACCACCGTCTACAAGTTTGATTGTGAGAACATATTTGCCTTCAAGGCTTTCCTTGGGTGAAGATGAAATTGAATAAGCACGTGTAACGGGCATACCTTCAATTGTTACAAAAACTGTAAGATATTTACCTGCACCGAAATATGCAAGAGAAGTTGTTCCTCTTTCTTCATCGGGAACAAGTGTATAACTTCTGCAGTCTTTTGCTCTTTTGTTTACTTCAGCAACTTTAAGATACTGTCTTTTGGGGTGAAGAGCTTTTGCCAGAACTGTTGCGTTGTCAGAAAATGTGGGGAATTTTGCTTCAGCTTCGTCAAATCTCTTCTGACGATCTGAAAGCATGGGGAAGAATTTTTTTGCTTTTAATGATTTTAAATCTGCCATATTATTTGCCCTCCTTCTTCATTGCGTTTACTACAAGACCGCCTGCTTTTTCACCTGTATAATAAGCGCAGCTATAGCCGTCGCCTCTCTCCTGAGTTGCACCACAGAAGAAGAAGTTTTTAAAGGGCTGGTCATTAAGATACTGAACTGTACGGGGAATCATGCTATCCCATTTGTCAAGCATATATCCATAAGGTGTACCCAGAGGAGTATTCAGATATCTTGCGAATGTGGGAGGCAGTGCAATTTCAATTTCCTCAATATAAGGAGTGATTGACATATTGAGTGCTTTTTCGCATGTTTCAATCATGTCTTTTGCAATTTCAGTTTTGAATTTTTTATAATCCTGTGGTCTGATGTTTTTCATTACATCGCCTGATGTCATTGCTGTAAGGAAAAGCTGACATGTGCCTTCAGGAGTACAATCGGGAATAATTTCATTAAGGCAGTTGATGATACAGTAACCACTCTTGTAATTCTGAACAAGGTCAAACTGCTTATCTGAATCTGAATCAGGAGCGATAAACACTGAATAGTCCTTGATTCCGAGTTCTTCTTTTGTTACGTTCATGCCGAGATAAACTGTTGTAAGAGTAACTGAAGTTTCTCTTGCGTTGAGCATTTTAAGCTGTTTTTCGGGAATATCTTTTTCGTCGAACAAATCCCTGAATACTGAATAGGGATAAGAGTTACAGATGAAATATTTACCGTAAACTTCTTTTTCACCATTGATTACAACGCCTGCAGGTTTGCCGTCTTTCATAATAACCTTTGTAACTTCTGAATTATACCAGATGTCACCGCCGTTATCACGGATAACCTTATCAAGAGCAAGGCTCAGCTCGTGGCTGCGAAGATGAGGAACACCTGTACCGTTCTGAACATAGCTGTGAAGCATTGCAAGGTAATAGAGGAAATCGAGTCTTGATGCAGGAACACCAAGATAGCACCAGTATGTATTGAAAATGTCCTGTGCCTTTTTAGGCATTCCGAGAGCATCAAGAGCTTCCGTCATATTGTGAGAAACCATTTTCAGAATATCAGGAAAATCCTTTAAGCTTGCAGGAAGTTTTTTTACAGGATCATCAAGAGCGTCAAGAGCTTTGAACATACGCACTGACAAATCAAACGCCTTTATACAACTTTCATAAGAACCGGGAACAACTTCATCAAGTTTCTTTGCAAAGTTTTCAAAGCCAACGGGCATACGCACGTCAATTGAAACTTCAACACCATTTTCATTTACAAAAGTATCTGTGTCCCCTTCTTTTGCGGGAACAACAAGTCTGAAAGTTGAATCATGTCGATACCAATCAACATCACCTTCAAAGCGTCTGAACATGTCTTCAACCTGACCTGATTTGTCAACAGCACCAACACCTGCAAGTTCGTGAAGTGATGGTTCGAATTCAAATCTTCCTCTTACAAATGAAGAAGCTGAACCGCCGGGAATGTTATGTCTTTCAAGAAGAAGAGTTGACAAACCGGCTCTTGCGCAAGTTGTAGCAGCTGCAAGACCGCCGTTACCTGCACCAATGATAATTACATCATAGTTTTTCATCTTTTGTCCTCCGTTTCAGTTTTTTACGGGATATTATATTCTGTATTATTATAAACCTATCTCAGAGTAATGTCAACAAAAAAAGAGAAACGATTTTAAAAATCAGATACAAAAAACACCATCCCGGGAACTAATCACGGGATAGTGTCTGATAATCTGTTATTCAATTACAGCGAAAGGACGGTTTTCGTCCAGTATGTAATGATGTCAACAAGTATTTTTATGTATTCAGCTAACGCCTTCACTGTGGGGTTTGTAATTTTTTCAAGGGGATTTTCTGCACCTGTGGGCATATCCTCTTTTGCAAAACCACCATCATATTTTACATCATCGCCGTTATTAACTGTGTAGCTGAAGGTTCTCTGACCGAGAGGTGTTACTGAACCGATTGACATATATGTAACTGTTGCAGTAATAAGTTTTTTGCTTTCTTCAGGCAATTTGCCGATTAAGTCAAATTCAGCTTTTTCACCGGCTTTGAGTACAGGAGTGCCTTTAAGATTTACTTTAAGGTCACAACCACTGAACTCAACGGAAAGAATTTTCACTTTATCTTCTTTGCATACATTTTCAATTACAAACTTTGTGTCTTTTTTATCTGCAAAACCTTCAACTGACGCGTCAAATTTTCCGAGCACAGCGTGAGAAGGATTTGATGTGTAATGGAACTGAGGATAATCAGGGTCTGAATAAACATTATCGTATTTATCATTAAGGACACCGTTGATAATAAGTTCTCTTGTGAAATCATCCTTATAAACCATTCCGTGATAAAGACCGTTTACAACCCATGTATCATCAGGAAGATATGCAGTTGATAAGTCGCATGTCATGTCAGGAGAAACTTTGTTTTTGCCGTCACAATCATTTTTCTGTGTGTAACCGTCAGCAAATCTTTCTCCGTAAGGTGCACATGTAGCACCTGTTGAAGATTCGAGAGTAATAATTGCGTCAGATGTTTTTTCTGTACCTGTGATGATAGGCATATCGTAACCTGAAACTATTGTAAGGTTCATGCCGTATTCGTCTTCACATTTCTGAAGATTTTCAGCCATGTTGGGGAGAATTTCATAGTGGAATCGGTCACTTTTTGCAATTGTACCTGCAGCAAGTTCAGGGTCGAGAAGTTGTTTTTTTGCTTCTTCATAAACATCTGCTTCCATGAAGTCCCATAAGCTTCCCCAATAGAGAAGGAATCTGTGTGACTGAGGAACAAGAGTATCATTAAGGAGGTCATCAACAAATCCGAGTGCTTCAGATTTGAGGAGCCAATCATAGTCATCTTCCATCATAAAGCCATGCTGAATGAATGTAAGAAGTATTTCTTCCTTGAAATCAACATTTGCTGTGAGAATGTCGTAAGCGATACCCGCACCACCGATAGCAGGGATTGCCATAACTGCATTGTCAACATCCTGTTTGTAACCGTAAAGTGAAAGGTAAGTTGCTGTAACCTGTCCACCGTGGCTGAGTGAATAAATGTTAACCTTGTCTTTTCCTGTGTATGCTTTAACCTGCTGAATATATTTATCAAGCTCGTTTGCACAATGCTCAGCACCATAACGCCAGTCGTTGTAGAAGTTGAAAATATTTTCATATCCCACATATTCTGCAAGTTTATCCTGAATTTCAACTTCGTGACGGTACTGTCCGTCAGGATGGAGTTTGATTACGTTTGCAGAGCAACCTTCTTCAGGAGTTGTATAATAATTCTGCAGAGGGTAAAGGCTTGTACCGTCAGGCAGAATCATCATTTTTCTGAACCATTCGGTAAAGTCTGTTCCTACAGCGTCCTGAACAATAGTGTAGTCAGGCTTTTCCTGTCCTGCATTTGCAATAGTATTTTTGAGAATATTAAGAACCATATCAAGAGTAAATCCCCAGATGTGTTCTTCCGTTCCGTTTTCGTCAATGTATTTCAGCGCTGAACCACTGTAACCGGGAACAATGATAATGGGATATTCTGTTATATCTTCCTCTGCCGATGAATTAAAAGCAAAGGTTGAGAAAGCAAGAATAAACACAAGCAACAATGATATAAATTTTTTCATGGCAAATCCCTCCAATGAAACAATTATATCACAACGTGAATTTTTTGTAAACGATAAAATGTGATTTATAAAACTTAAATACAAAAAATGCGACAGAAATTAAGTTTTCTGCCGCATCTTTTTATCGCTTATTTATTTTGTACAGAAATCAAGGAAACCTTTTGCTCCGAAAAGTTTGTATGTAAGGTCGTTTGCACCTTTGAGGAGTTTATTGAAGAAAACTTCTGTTTTATCAGGTTCTCCGTCAGGAGCATAAACGCCGATTTTCACAAGCATTTCACGTACTTCTGCCATGATAGCATCGTCATTTTCAGGGTTATTCTTTGTTGACTTCATCATTTTTTCAGCCTTGGTAAGAAGTGCCTTTTCATCTTTTGTGAGAGTATAATCGTTTTCTGCACAGTATCTTTCAAGGTCAGGAATGTAACTTCTCACAAGAGGTTTCAGGTTTCTTGCATTGTTGAACTGAGGATAATAATATTTATCTTTCTTTGCATCGTCACAGTCCTTAACAGTTTTAACTTCACCTGTTGCAAGGTTAAGTGCAAGAGAAAGTGCAGTATTGTTATATTCAAGTTCATGCTTCTGCTGGTAGAAATACCATGAAGAATTCTTGAAGTGTGCAGTTGAAATATCAAGTGAACCGTCGGGAGAAAGTTGTCTGCCCTTTGTATCTTCAAACTTCTGACCGTAAGGAACAAATGATGTACCGGGTGCAGTTGAGTCAATGTTTATGATTTCGTCTGAGTTTGTTGTCTGTGCATTTTTCATGAAACCGAACATGCTGTAGTCACTTGTACATGCACCGAAGGGAAGTCCGTAACCTGCAATGAATGAGAATGTTACTCCTTCTTTTTCAAGGCTTCTCATTGTCTTGAGAAGATTCTTTTTTGCTTTATAGAAATTGTCAACTTCCTTTTTAACAACATCAGATGAAATGCACCATTTGATTTCATCATATCTGTCAAGGGGAGCCATATTGAGAAGTGATGGTGTTGGTCCGAAAAGGTCTGTTGCAAGACCTCTGAGTGCCATGTCGATGAAATCTCTGAGTACCTGTTTCGGGAAAAGTCTGAGAGCGATATTCACAACATAACCCCAGGGTTCACCAATAAGGTCACCGATGAGACCGTTATAGAAAAGGTCTGCAGAATTTTCAGTATACTGCTGAGTGAGCATGTCTGCAATAATTTCAGTACCATCCCATGCACCAACAATACCAACAACTCTTCTGATATGGTTTTTTGCAACTGTGGGATATTTATCCATGTAAGCAGAAACAACTGATGCACCCATACTCATAGGAATAAGCACAACATCCTTTGCACCTACTTTGTTGTTTTTAAGAATTGTTTCGATATAGTCGTGAAGACCTTCAACATTCTTTGAAGTGTAAGAGAATGCACCATAGTTGAAAACATAAAGATAGTCTTCATAATTTTTGCCGAACTTTGCTTTTGCAATATCTTCGCAGGGAATTGCTGAGAAGAAACGTTCCCTTGCTTCACTGCGCATTTTTCCGTCTTCACCTTTTGCGTAAGGATATTCAGAAACAGGCATCGCATATCTTGGAGTTACAACTCTGGGGTCAGAATTACCTTTTTCATCAACAAGGTTGAATTTGAAAAGATTTCTTACAATTGTCTTAACATCTTTTTCATTGATAATACATTTTCTGATAACACCTGAAGTGAGAAGACCAAGAACTGTTCTTACTATTGCAAGAATAGTTTCTTTGTTTTCAAAAGCCTCATCAAATGAATTGAAAAGGTTCCATCTTGCAGAATATTTACCTTCTGCAATAAGAGGCGCATAGTTTTCAAAATCCTGAAGAGTACCTTTCTTAAAAGCACCTTCTTCTGTGTAACTTTCATCAAAAAGGTATGAATAACTCTGTCCGATACCTGTTACGAAAACAATAAGACTGTTTTCGCCTTCAACAAATACGCTTTCCATGTTTTTTCCTGCTTTCACATTGGTTTTGCTTGTTTCTTTTGCTGACACAGGAATTGCCATAACAGAAATAAGCATTGCCAGTGAAAGAAGAACTGCTATAAACTTTTTCATTTTAAATTCCTCCATAGTTTATTTGATAATATACTAACACTTATTTTGCTTTATTTCAATTAACTTTCAGACTTTTGACTATTTGAACAAATGCAAGTGAACTTTTTTTAGCAGAATGACCATAGTTTTTGCAGGTTTCTTTTATCCTACATGTGTTGTGTTATATTTTCTTTTATGATATAATGCAACCATAAGGTAATTCAAGGAGAAAGACTATGAAAATCAGTTTGAACAAAGAAAAAGTTTATCAATCCTTTGAGGGAATCGGTGCCAGCGGTGCATGGTGGGCGCAGGTTGTAGGTGCATGGGATAACAAAGATGAAAACGGCGAAGAAATGAGAAACGTTATTTCACGTCTTCTTTACAGCAAAACTCACGGTATAGGAATGGACATTTACCGCTACAACATCGGTGGTGGTTCACACCATAGCGGTAACGGTGTTTATGACGACTTTGCAAGAAGAACGGAAAGTTTTGATGCAGGTCAGGGAAAATACAACTTTTCACGCGACAAAAATGCCGTTTACATGATGCATCAGGCTGTCAGAGACGGTGCAACGGAAGTTATCCTCTTTGTCAATTCTCCCATCGAAAGACTTACAAAAAACAATTGGGCACATCAGAATAAAAACAAACCTTTCAGAACAAACCTGAGCCGCAAAAACTATCTCCCCTTTGCAGAATACTGCCTTGACGTTACAGAACATTTTGTAAAAGAAGGTCTGCCCGTAAAATATCTTTCTCCCATAAACGAGCCTTACTGGATATGGACAGGAGGTCAGGAAGGTTGCCACTATTCTCCCCGTCAGGCAGGCAGAGTTATGCTCACGTTTGCAAAAGAAATGAAGAAGCGTAAAAATCTTAAAAACGTAAAACTTTCGGGTCTTGAAAATGGGGACATCCGTTGGTTCAACAAATCTTATACAAGAAATCTCCTGAAACATCCTGAAGTGAGAGACTTAATTGACTCAGTTGACGTACACTCCTATTTCCTTTATCAGCCTATCCCCTTTTTCAACGACAGAATCAGATTTCTGAACAGATACAGAAAATGGATGGATAAACATTATCCCGATATGCCTGTTAAAATGAGCGAATGGACTCACATGGTAGGCGGTAGAAATCCGAATATGGACTCAGCACTTGTGACCGTGAAAACAATGATTGAAGATTTCACTCTTTTGGGTGCAACTTCGTGGCAACACTGGATTGCATGTTCACATTACAATTATCACGACGGTCTTCTTTATCTTGACCTTGAGAAGCAGACCTTTGAAACCACAAAACGTTTTTATGTGACAGGTAACTTCTCAAAATATATCCCTCTCGGTGCAAAGCGTATTGATGCAGTTTCAGATGATAAGGACACAATGGTTATTGCTTTTGAAAAAGACGAAAAAACCATTCTCATTATCGCAAACTTTTCAGAAGAAGAAAAAGAATATGTTTCACCTTACAACGGATTTATTGCAGTAACAGACAAGAACAATAATCTTTCAGAAAAAAATGTTACTGCAGATGATAAAGTAGTTATAACACCACAGTCGGTTACAACCTTTGTTTTTGGGGAGGTGTAAAAATGCGTATAAATATAAAAGAAAAAGCAGCTTCCTTTATATCCTCAGCACGTAAATACTGGAAAACTCCACCTCAGGGAAGATACATGACCTACAAAGAAATTGCGTCCCTGGCAGGCGGTGGTATCGGTGTAAGAATCATCACCTACTGCTTCCAGCAACTGACAATTTCAACAGGTAACACACTTCTGGGTAACACAATCGGCATTGACCCGATGGCTTTGCAACTTATTTACATAATAAGTCTGTTAACTGCATTTCCTCTTACTGCACTTCGTGCTCAGATGATTGACAACACACGCAGCATGAAAGGTAAATACCGTCCCTATCTCATAACAATGGGACTTCCCACAGCCATTCTCGGTTCATTATTTTTGTGGATGCCCTATGAAAATATGACACTCTTCACAAAATGTGCAGTAGTACTCGGTTTCAACATCGCCTTTCAATTTTTCTACAGTTTCTTCAACGACTCTTACGACAGTCTTATAAATGTTCTGTCACCTAACAGTATTGAACGTTCAGATGTGCTTTCAATAAGATACGTTGTAGAAAATCTTTCACCTTCAATTGTGGGAATTATTTTCCCCTTACTTGCAAAAATGATTACGGGTGAAGATACGCTTTATGATATCAGAATTTACCGTTATCTTTATCCTCCTATGTTGTTGGCAGGTTTCCTTGTTTCAATGATAATCTACGTAAATACAAGCGAAAAGATTATCCAGGCAAAAAACCACCGTAATCAGATTAAATTCATTGACGCTTTCAAGGCAGTTGCAAGAAACAAATATTTCTGGATTATTTCCCTTGCAGGATGGGTAGGATTTCTTGAAGTCGGTTTCCACAACATCATGCAATGGATGTACAACTATCAGGACGCATGTTCTGCAGGACAGTATTCAGTAATAACCGCCATTGCGGGAAATGCATCTTTCTGGCCTAACTTAGTCGGACCTTTACTTATCAGGAAATACGGCAAAAAGAAAATACTTATCATCACCAATGCACTGAGTGTTATTTTCATTCTGATGATGCTTCCCGTAATAAATCAAGCGGGAAAACCGGGTGCAATATGGATACTTCTCATTTTCACCTTTATAAATCAGTTTATCACGTCCCTCGGTCACCTGTTAGGACCAAGCATAAATGCAGATATCAGGGACTATCAGCACTACATAACAGGCGAAAGAATTGACGGTATGTTTTCCGCAGTAGGACTTATCGGCAACGCTATCACAATGGTAACGGGTCTTGCGCTTCCTGCAATTTACGAAAGAACAGGGCTTAACAAAGAAACTGCAATTTCTCTCGGCTACGACGGGTCAATTGTTTATGAGGTACTTAACGACCGTTCATATTTCATCAGCATCTGCTCAGTACTGATTATTGCTTCGGCAATAGGTGCTGCATTGAATGTTATCCCCTATTTCTTCTATGATTTCACAGAAACAAAGCAGAAAGCAATTATCAAAGTTCTGAAAATCCGTGCAATGTTTGAGGATTACGCTGAAAACAAGCAAATAAACGACAGTTTCAGAGAAGGGGCAGAAATAATAAAAGATGCAAAAATTCTCAGCACCAAACCCATTCACAATCTCAGTGAAGAAAAGAAAAACAAAGATAAAAATGAGTTTTTCAGAAAGAAACAGGAAAACGAAGAAATTGCAATTGCACAGTTTGTAATGGAAGAACTGAATAAATACAACACTCCTGAGGGAAAAGAAGAACTCAGAGAAGCCGTTATGCTCACGGCAATGGGACCTGAGAGTTTCCTTAATGCAGAACTTCCAACAAAAAAACAAGCAAAGGCAATGGCAAAAGATACAGAGATACAAAGGAGCAGACGAAGAAATCTGCTGATGCGTCTGCAGAGCGTTAAAGACGCAAAAAAAGCCTTTGCAAAATATTACAAAGACGGTTTAGAAACATTTGACACGAAGTTACTTGATGAACTTTACGAAGCTGAAAATAACGCTCAGGCAAAACTCATTGAAATATCAGCAGAAATCAAAAAGTCAAAAGAAACAAAATCCCATGAAAATATCAGCGAACTGAAAAAAGAATTACAGTCAATAAAGCATGAAAAAGCTGTAATCAAACAAAATATCAGAGTTGCTGAAAACAGATACTCCATCTACTGCCGTGCAGTCAAACCGTACATAGACGCCCAGAGAATTATTGCACAAGCTGAAAGTTACTCAAAACTTGAAGAAACTCTGCAGTCGGCAGAATAACAAAAATAAACCAAGAATATTTTCATCAACACACAAAAAATCCCGTGGATTTTACTCCACGGGATTTTTGTTTTTACCAGAGTGTCGTTACACCTTTTGCATGAGAATTTATACGAGCAACGTCAATTGTATTTACTTTGCCGTCACCGTTAATGTCAACACAAGCGAAATCATATCCTGAAATTACTGACACACCTTTTGCATGTGAATTTGCACGGGCAACGTCGATTGTATTAACTTTTCCGTCACCTGTAATATCACCGTTTTTGTTGAGTTTAAATTCAAGCGAAACTTCGCCGTTTGTAGCTGAAACCATATAAGTTCTTGTTGCATAAGTTTCTTTTTTAACGGTTACAGTGTATTCACCGTCCGCAACACCGTCAAGGGAGTATTTTTCCAAATCGCCTGAAATAACTTCTTCTTTGATAACTTTGCCGTCAGCGTCTGTTACGGTTATTGTGATGCTTGTTACCGGCACATCTCCCGGCTCTGAACCTGTTGCAGGAATTATTTCTCTTTCAAAAGCGTCTGTACAAACATTACAAACTCTGACCTTCAGTCCGTCAGTAGCTTCAGTAGGCTCAGTTACTACCATCCAACTACCCCACATATGACCTGTTGCAGGAACAATCTCTGTGTAAGTGTCACCGCAGACACATCTGAAAGTTTTCACACCCGCTTCTGTGCAGGTGGGTTCAGTTGTAACAGATGAATTATAACTATGTGTATGACTGTTATCAAGGAAAGTTTTTTCAGCAGTTTTCAGACAATCATTGCCATCATAAATTACTATTTCATCCCATTGTGATTCTGTGCCTTCAAAGTATACTGTTTCTATTCTGCTGCAATATCTAAACGCATTTTGATGGATTGTTATGACACTCATAGGAATCGTTACAGTTTTCAGACACTCCAAACTGTAAAAAGGAACTGATTTAATTGCTGTTGTACCCTCAGGTATTATGAGATTTTCAAGAAGTTCCCCATAAACATAGAGTTTGGTTGCATAATACATCGGATTGGAAGTATATCCTTCAATTGCATTAGTTTCAAATGTAATGTTATGCCAATCTTCAACACTTCCTTCATAGTACACTTTTGCAAGATTATCACAGTATAAAAACGCTCCTGACCCCAAATCAGTTACACTTTCCGAAATTGTGATTGTTTCAAGTCCAATACAATTAGCAAAAGCTTTATAACCTATACTCGTAACTTTTCGGGGTATTGATATTGTTGAAATTTTTTTACAATTTGTAAATGCATATTGACCTATACTCTCCACGCTATCCGGTATTTCTAACGAAGTTACTTCCTTGAAACCATAAAAAGCATGGTCTTTAATTTCAGTAACTGTATCAGGAATTATTATTTCTGTTACAGGGATATTGTTAAAATAAATTCTCTGTGCATGATACATAGGAGTTGCATCCCATTTATCAAATATAATATTACACCAGGATTCAATATTTCCTGTATAATATACGCGCACAAGGCTTGAACATCCACGAAACGCACCACTACCTATGCTTGTTACGCTTTCAGGAATTGTTATCTCAGCAATATTCTCACACCCAGCAAATGCATATTCACCTATACTTGTTACGCTATCGGGAATTGCAACCTCTGTAAGTCCTTTACAACCCTCGAATGCAGAAGAACCCACACTTATTATGCTGTCAGAAATTGTTATCTCAGCAATTTTCTCACACCCTGCAAATGCATATTCACCTATACTTGTTACGCTATCGGCAATTGTTACTGAAGCGAGTCCCGAGCAATAATGAAACGCATTTTTGCCTATATTTGTCACACCATCTTCAATTACAATTTCTTTGATTGTGTTTCTGCTGATGTACCAGGGGGTATACCCATAATATGTGCCATCATAATAGGAATAAGCAGCATAATCCTGCATTGTTCCCGTGCCTTTTGTCAGGGTTACTTTTTCGATATTTGTACAATTATAAAAAGTATATTCACTGTTGTATATATTTGCAGATGCAGGCATTGTGAGTTCTTTTAGTCCTGTGCAACCAGAGAACGCAGAATAACCTATGCTTGTTACACTGTCGGGGATTTCTATTGCTGTAAGCCCTGTACAACCTTCAAATGCATAAGAACCTATACATGTAACCGGATAGTCATTAATAATTGACGGAATTACTATCTCACCACTTGCTGATGTAACACACTCAGTAACAGTAGCAACACCATTACTAATCTTAAAAGAAAGCAAAGCCTCAACAAGCGCCGGAATGTAAACAGTTTTACGGCTGATTTCTTCATTACACTCCGTACAATATTCTACTAAATCGTAAGAACCTCTTTTTTCATAGACAGGCTCCACCTGGTTTTCCGTAATTTTTTCGCCCTTTGTATGACCAAGAGCCTTAAGAATCACAGTCTCTCTTGAAACTTCTGCATCACATACTGAACAGTAAACAACCGAATCATAAGAGCCTTTTTCGGTACATGTTGCATCTTTTCTGTTTTCTTCTACTGCTTCGGTTGCTGTATGACCAGGAGCATCAACAATAACTGTTTTTCTTAAAAGTTCTGCATCGCATACTGAGCAATAAACAACTGAATCATAAGAACCTTTTTCGGTACATGTTGCATCTTTTCTGTTTTCTTCTACCTCGTCCATTTCCGTATGACCGGGAGCAGGAATTTCTTCCGTAATAACATCTCCGCAAACTGTGCATGTAAATTTCATTTCACCTGTTTGTGTGCAGGTAGGTTGCATTACACATTCTGAAATATAATCACACTCATGAAAATGAATTGTTGCATTAAGAAGGTATTCATTGCCACTATAATCAATATCTATCTCATTCCATTTTTCTTCAGAACTTTTATAATAAACGTCAGTAAGTGCTGTACATTTCTCAAAAGCACCATCAGCAATATATGTAACATTTTTTCCTATGTATATTGATTCAAGACTCTGACAATAGCTGAAAGCCATATGGTCTATTTTGGTAACGCTATCAGGAATTTCGATTGATCTAAGACTAATACAAAAGGAAAACATTCCAAAATCTATTTTTGAAAGACCCTCGGGCAATTTTACAGATTCAAGATTAGCGCAACCACTAAATGCACCGTTGATGTATGTAACACTATCGGGAATTTCAATTGATTTAATGCCCGTTTCGGAAAAAGCCCACGTACCTATGCTTTCAATATTTTCATGAAGTGTTACAGATTTTATACCTTGCATACCACAAAAGGTAAAATCCTTTATTTTGCTTACAGTTTCCGGAACTACAATTTCCTCAACAAGAACATTGCTTATATAGAAATTTTCTATACAATATGATTGTACATAATTGCCAGAAACGAAATTTATATCACACCATGAGTCAAGACTACCTGTATAATATAAATTAGCAGTAGTATATTGTTCGGAGAACATTTGCATGTTAATGGTCTTAACACTTTCAGGTAGCGTTATAGAAACTGAATCACAGTTCCGATCGAAAATACATCCGCCAACACCTGTTACACCATCGTGAACTACTAACTCTTTAATTAAATGGCCGACATCGGCCCACGGATAACTTTCATAATAATACATGTCCCCTGTACCTGTGATATCAAGCACACCTGTTTCTTCGTTGAGTGTCCAATAGACGTTTTCACCACATTTACCACTACGGTCAATTACAAAAGTCTCACGGCTGAGTTCCTCATTGCAGGTTAAACAATAAACAACAGAATCATATGAACCTTTCTGATATTCTGTTGCAGGGAATTCGTTTTCTATAACCTCATCTCCGGATGTGTGTCCAAGAGCATCGAGAACCACTTTTTCTCTTGAAACTTCTTCATTACATACTGAACAATAAACAACAGAATCATAGGAACCCGTTTCTGTACATGTTTCATCTTCTCTGTTTTCTTCTGCCTCATAGCCGGGTGTGTGCTCTGTTTCAGGAATCATTTCTGTATATATTATATCCTCACAAAGAATACACATATATGCACTTTCACCTGTTTCTGTACAAGTCGGTTCTTCTGTCGTCACAAAAGAATACTCATGTTCACAGATAAAATAAAGTGTAGCATTAGTCAGACACTCATTACCTGACTCAATTGCAATTCTGTTCCACGTGTTTTCAGAGCCACTGTAATAAACATCGGTGAGTGATGAACATCCATTAAAAGCATCCGCTTCAATACTTGTAACGCTTTTGGGGATTGTCACAGATTTAAGGTTTTGACAACCCATAAATGCAAACCCGGGTATTTCTGACATTCCATTCGGAATTGTAATTGACTCAAGATTATTATAGTCTGCAAAAGCGTATGAACAGACACTTGTAACACCATCAGCAATGACAACATTTTTAATCAAAGAACTGTACTGATACCACGGTGCATCATAATTGTCTTGGTAATTATCCATATAACCTGTTCCTGTGATATCAAGTACACCTGTTTCGGTATCAAACGACCAATTTACATTATCACCACATGAACCGCTGTATGTTTCAGCGGAGGCTTTAATGGTGAAATCAAACCAATCAGGCATTTTAAGTTCAGGGAATTTGAGACCCACAAATCCTGACAGTGGTGCAGAACAAAAAACCATTACCACTGCAAGAATTGCAGATAAAGTTTTCGTTAATGTCTTATTTTTCATTCACTTATTCCTCCGATGAAATAAATCAAAAATAACAAACCTGTCAGGATTGTCATCCCATTCTGTTTTATAAAAAATTATTATATACCTAAAATTTTCACATTGCAATATGTAAAATCATAATCAATTTGCGAACTAACAAAAATAAACCCCGAAGCCATAAGGTTTCGGGGTTTGATTGCGAAGATAAGGAAATTATCTCTTTGAGAACTGGGGAGCACGACGTGCGCCTTTGAGACCGTATTTCTTTCTTTCCTTCATTCTGGGGTCACGTGTAAGGAAGCCTGCCTTCTTGAGTGAACCTCTGAGAGTTTCATCATACTGAAGAAGAGCTCTTGAAAGACCGTGACGGATAGCACCAGCCTGACCTGTTACGCCACCACCGTTTACACGGCAAACGATGTCAAACTTCTCTGTTGTGCCTGTAAGAGCGAGAGGCTGACGAACGATGAGTTTAAGTGTTTCAAGACCGAAATAATCGTCGATATCTCTGTCGTTGATTGTGATTTTGCCTGTTCCTGCATATACACGAACTCTTGCTACTGATTTCTTTCTACGGCCTGTACCATAGAAGTAAGGACTTGTTTCGTACATTCTGATTTACCTCCCTTTCTTAGAATTCCCAAGCTGTGGGCTGCTGAGCCATGTGCTT
>JAZRNJ010000249.1:0-4313 GCA_045648125.1 Acutalibacteraceae bacterium | reverse complement strand
AATTGTTTAAAACATGATAGTAAGGAAAAGTTCCCGGAACACACTTCGTTGTTTTATAAAAGCTTTTTCCCTCGTCATCTGAACGGCAGAGAATTACTTCTGAATTTCCGTTCAGTTCTTTTTTTAGGAAGAAAACGCCTAAGTCTCCGTTGTTCATACGTCTTAAAGTGACGCTCATTAAATTTTTTACTCCGAAATCTTCTGCTTTAATTAAGATTTTTCCGTCAGTAAAACTTTCTCCGTTGTCATAAGAGAATAGTGCAGCAATGTCACATGCATCATCATCTTCACCTCCTGCAGAATTATATCTGCTGTAAGCAAACATGATTGTACCGTCTTTAAGAGTGATAAAATCTCCTTCGCTGTTTCTTCCGTTGTTTTCAGAGGGGAGAATTTCACATATTATTTTTTGCTCTTTAATTGTAAAATTTTCCATAATAAATCACCTTACAATAATTTTACAATATCTGTAATATAAAGTCAATAAATTGTTTTTGTTAATAATCAACCTTTTATCACTTGAAATTAATGGTGTTTTGTGGTAACATGTTTTATCATATTTTATCAAGGAGAGCGCAAAATGAAAAAAATTATTTCAGCAGTAATGTGTCTTGTAATGCTTTTCTGTGCATTGGTGCCGATGAATGCGTCAGCAGTGTCAGAGAAAAATTCATGGACAAAGTATCTTGAAGACGGCAAAGGCGTTTACATCGGCCCCGGTGCAAATGATACAGAAATGTATGTTACATGGTACGGTGGTAAAGACGGAGTTGCACCTACAGTGAAAGTAAGTGCAAAAGAAGATATGTCAGATGCTCTTGTTTTTACAGGAACAGTTCATTCAAGCGATAAGGTTGAACGTTCAAATCACGTGACTGTAACAGGCCTTGAAAAAGGCAAAACATATTATTATGTTTGTTGTGACGGAACAACTGATACAGCACCAAAATCATTCAGCACAGTAGCTGAGGGTGCAGATTTTTCAGCGATTTATGTCAGTGACGTTCATCTTACAGGCAACAGTTTTGAAGACCCTGAACTTTATGCAAGTGCCAAAGCCTGGGATAAAGTTCTTGTTGAAGCAACAGAAAGAGAAAAGATTTCACTTATTCTTTCAGGCGGTGATCAGGCAACTGAAGGTCAGCCTTGTGAATATTACGGACTGTTTATTCCTGAGCAGGTAAAAACAATTCCTTTTGCTATGGCAATCGGTAATCATGATGTTAAGAGATATACTTATGACACAATTGCCAACTATCCGAATGCCAAACTTAAAGGCCTTTCAAAATCACTTATTCACGGTGACTATTATTTCACAAAAGGAAATGCACTTTTCCTTGTTCTTGACAGCACAAACTCATCAGCAGCAGACCATTATTTCTTCGTTAAAAATGCTGTTAAAGAAAATCCTGATGCAAAATGGAGAATTGTGATGTTCCACCACGACTTGTATGGTGGACATATTGAGTCAAGAGAAAGTGAAAACATGCTTCTCAGACTTCTTTTCACACCTATAATTGATGCTTTCCAGGTTGACCTTGTTCTTACGGGTCACAGCCATTGCTTCAGCAGAAGCCATGTTGTTTACAGGAACGAAATCAAAGAGTCACTTACAGGTAAAACAAGCGTAACAAACCCTGAAGGTACAATTTACCTCAATAACGGTGCTGTAGGTGTTGATGATTGGTCTGAAGGAGAAGCAATTGTTGATTCAGACTTAAAGAGCGAATTTGTTGCAACAGACTATCTTACAGATAATCAGGCAATTTATAATATTCTCAATTTCACAGATGACAGTCTTACAATAAAATCTTATACTTATGGTTCCGAAAATCCCTTCACTGAGTTAACAATAAACAAAACTTCACAGGAAGGCGGACATCCTGATAAAGGCGTTCAGCTCTGGTTTGTTTTCGGAAAATACATCGGCACAATTTATAACATGATTAACAACCTCTCAAGAATGGGCGAAATCAAAGAAAGAGGATAAAAGAAAAAGGATTGCAAAAACACAATCTTTGAAAAGTCAATAAAATCAGGCGTTTGAATAAAGTTAAATGCATCAGAGGTTTTAAATTTAAACTTCTGATGCATTTTTGCGTTTTATCTTTATAAATTATAAATTTGACCGTGTCTTTTTTGTATTCTGTAGGGGTCGATGCCCTCATCGACCCAATAATTTCAATATAAATTTCAGACGGGACGATGTGGGCATCGTCCCCTACAAATTATATAATTTATCGCTGAGTTTCGGTTTCAGGCTCCTCTTGAAAATGCAAGGGGAGCTGGCAAAACGAAGTTTTGACTGAGGGGATTTTTCGTTGAAATTTATAAAATTTCCTTCAGGAAACTTTCTCCGTCGTTCTGAAAATCTATACCGAAAATTTCTGCAATTGTATCTGCAATATCGGCAAAAGAGGTTCTCGTTTTACTGTTTGACGTTTTTATTTTCTTTCCGTAAACGATTAACGGTACACTTTCTCTTGTATGGTCAGTACCTCTGAATGCAGGGTCACAACCATGATCAGCGGTAATTATAAGCAAATCATTATCGTTCATTTTTTCTGTGAAAGATGGAAGAAAAGCATCGAAATTACTGAGTGCCTTTGCATAACCGTAAATATCTCTTCTGTGACCGTATACCATGTCAAAGTCAACAAGATTCACAAAACAGAGACCGTCAAAATCTTTCTCTGCATATTCTGACATTTTTGTCATTCCTTCGCTGTTTGAATGGGTGAAAACAGTGTTACTGATTCCTTTCCCTGCAAAAATATCAGTGATTTTACCAATTGCAATTGTGTCAAAACCACTTTCTTTCAAAGCATCAAGAATAGTTTCTTTTGGTGGTTCAATTGAAAAATCGTGTCTGTTTGAAGTTCTTGTGAAATTACCGACTTCACCCGTGAAAGGTCTTGCTATAACTCTGCCTACGCCGTGCTTGCCTGTAAGAATTTTTCTTGCAATACGGCAGTATTCATATAATTTCTCGGGTGGCACAATTTCTTCGTGAGCTGCAATCTGAAAAACGCTGTCAGCAGAAGTGTAAACAATGAGTTTGCCTGTTTTTACATGTTCTTCACCGTAATCTTTTATAACTTCCGTTCCTGAATAAGGTTTGTTGCAGATTGTTTCTATACCTGCTTTTTCTTCAAATTCTTTTATCACTTCTTCGGGAAAACCATCAGGGTATACAGGCAGGGGATTTTCTGATATTATTCCTGCGATTTCCCAATGTCCTATTGTTGTGTCTTTGCCTTTTGATTTTTCGGTAAGTCTGCAAACAAAAGCAGAGGGATTTTTTTCTTTCGGTAAATAGTCAACTCCGTCAATGTTTCCCAGACCCATTTTCAGAAGATTAGGGATTTTAAATTCAGTTGATGAAGAAATGCTTCTGAGTGTGTTTGCATTCTCATCACCGAAAAGTGATGAGTCAGGTGCGTTTCCTATACCGAAACTGTCAAGGACGCATAAAAATATTCTCTTCATTTTATTTTGTTATCCTCAGTGTAGTTTCAAGGGCAATTTCCATCATTTCAGTAAATGAATTCTGTCGGGCATCTGAATCCAAAGCTTCTCCTGTCATGATGTTGTCGCTGATTGTACAAATTGCAAGAGCGTTTTTCTTAGCGTAAGCAGCATTCATGTAGAGGGCAGCTGCCTCCATTTCAACTGCAAGAACGCCCATTCTTGCCCATTTATCATTTACTGTGTTGTCTGCACAGTAGAACGTGTCGGAAGAAAGAATATTACCGATGTGAGTTTTTACACCTTTCTTTTCACATTCTTCATGAGCAACGCTGAGCAATTCAAAACTTGCCACAGGGGAGAAAGTACCGGGAAGATTATACTGGCTCTGATAATCAGAGTTAGTACATGCACCCATGCCGAGAACGATATCACGTACTCTGATTTTTTCATCAAGTGCACCTGCTGAGCCTATTCTGATAATGTTGTCAACGTCAAAGAAATTGAAAAGCTCATAGCTGTAAATTCCCATACTAGCGTTTCCCATACCAGATGCCATAACTGAGACTTTTTTTCCATTGTAATAACCTGTGAAAGCAGGGATTCCTCTAACTTCGCTAATGAGTTTAACATCGGTTAAAAAGTTTTCAGCAATAAATCTTGCTCTTTTTGGGTCACCAGGCATAATGACTGTTTTTGCAAATTCATTTTCTTTTGCTTCAATGTGTGGTGTTGACATAGTTATTCTCCTTTAATTTTATTCGTCGACGCTTTCAAGAAAAATTTTGTCTTTGAAAGCTCCACGTTTGTTTACTTTGTTTTGTCTAATTTGTTCAAAATCTTTG
>JAZRNJ010000248.1:0-7506 GCA_045648125.1 Acutalibacteraceae bacterium | reverse complement strand
TTCTTCACTTTCAAGTTCTATATATTCACTTACACCTTTTGCGATAGGATGCTGAGGAAGAACTGTCCATAATCTTTCTCTGTCGTTATCTCTCCATTTGAGAGTACAACTTGTGCCCATAGTAAGGCGGAAAGGTTTTGACATATGAGCAGAATGAAGGAAAATAACACCCATTCCGCGGAGGATTCTTTCGTGAACTTTCTTTGCAAGTTCATCAGGCACATCATCGTGCTTTGCGTGACCCCACCAGAGAAGAACATCTGTATCTTCAAGAAGTTCATCGGGAAGTCCGCAATCAGGCTGGTCGAGAGTTGCTGTTCTTACAAGCAATTCCTCGTCTGTTTTCAGGAAAGATGCAATCACATTATGCATAACGCCCGGATACATCGCCATAGTGGCTTCGTCTGTTCTGTCGTGATAATTTTCGTGCCATACTGTTACTTTTATCATTTAACAACACTTCTTTCAAGGTTATTCTTGTTGATTTTAACACACAGGAGCAGAAATTTCAATAAGTTTTGTAATATTTTGACAAAATTTTTATTTTATCTTTTGAAGAAAAGTAATGACAATTCTCATTTTATATGTTATAATAATTGTAATTATGTCCATGGAGGCAATCATTTTGGATTTTATTACAAGACTCGCACCCAAAGTAAAAGACAATTTTACATACGAAATCACAGAAAAAACTACTGAACAGGATTTTTACGGCTACAAACAGAAAGATGGTAAAATCCACCTTTTCGGTACAGATAAAATCTGTGTTGCAAAGGCTTTCGGTAAATATCTCGAAAACTGTCTCGGTGTAAAAATAACACCTTGCACAAGTGACAGGCCTGATATTGAAACAGCTCCCCTTCCTTCAGAAGAATTTTCTGCTTACATTCCTCAGAAACTGAGAGTTTTCGGGGATTATACCCTTTATTCAAACGATGCATGGCGTTGGTCTTTTGAAGACTGGGAATATTTCCTTGACACTCTTGCAATAAACGGCATCAACATGGCTGTAAACCTTGTAGGTAACGAAGGCGTATGCTTTTATACACTTATTAAAATGGATTTCCCTCAGGATTTTGCCCTTGAATTTATTTCAGGACCCGCTTTTTACGCATGGCAGATGTCAAACAGATTCTACAACTACGTGCCCAGCAAAACCTTTGAGCATATTGAACGAAGCCTTGAAATGGGTAAAAAAGTTGTTGAACGTATGAAAGAATTAGGTATCACCCCCATTCTTTCAACCTTCTCAGGACTTGTTCCCGATATCACAACAAAACTTTTCAACGCAAAAGATGTGGCAATAACAGACAAATGGGCTGCATTCGCAAAAACATATAAATTCAGAATTGACACAGTAAACTTCAGAAGATTTTTCTTAAAATATCTTGAAGTTCAGGATGAATATATAGGCTCATCTGACTATTACCTCTGCAATCAGCTTTGTGCCTCAACTATCGGCACAAAGAAAAAAGAAATTGTACATCTTGAAAATTGTGCAAAGGAACTTGACAGAGCAGCCGATTTCTTCAATGAAAATGCAACTCTCGTTTTTTCAAGCGAAGGTTACAGAAAAGAATTTGTCAGAAATATCAAAAGATGCAATACCCTTGTGCTTGACATTGACTCTGCAATGCATGAAGTTACAAATGGTTTTGACGGCTGTGACTTTATCCTCGGTAATTCACAGCACAACAACTCTCATAACAGTATGCAGGGTGATATTGAAGAAGTGGCAGAAAACCCCTTCCTCAGTTGCAAGAAAAAGTACGAAAACCTTGTGGGTGCAGGACTTTTTCCGGAAAATCTGAACCAGAACCCCATGTTTTTCAGTCTTTCTTTTGATGTTCTGACTGAAAACAAAAAAATCGACCTTAATTCGTGGTATAAAAAATACGAAATTGCAAGATACGGTAAAACTGATGAATTCTCGGATGAAAGAATTGCTCTTTACAGAAAAACATGCTATTCAAAAGAAAACAGTGCTGTGCCTGTAGGTTCTGCAATATGCACAAGACCCGCGCTTAACCTCAGACACACAGGACTTTATGACCGTGTACTGTCTTTATATGACAATAAGGATTTGCTTAAAATTTTCCGTTCACTTGAAAATCTCGGTTGTGATACAGACGGTTACAAATATGACCTTGTGAATATTACAAAGCAGTTACTTGATAATGAAGCATATCCACTGCACACGGAAATTGCTCAGATTTACAGGGACAGACAGATGGAGCCTTTCGAAGAAAAATCAAAGAAATTCCTCCAAATTATTGACGACGCTGACTCAGTTCTTGTATGCCACAGACTTTTCAATGCTTCATGCTATCTTGAAAGTCTGAAAAAAATCGCTGTAACTGACGATGAACTGACTTACTTTATCATTAACTTCATAGCTTCAATCGGTCTTTGGGGACCAATGATTGAAGACAATCAGAGATATGACTACGGGTGGCAGATGTTAGGTAATTTCCTGCCCTGCTACCAGAAAATAAGATGGAAAAAATTCTTTGAACATCTGTCAACACAGTTTAAGTTCCTCGGTTTTCAGGAAAAAGCAAGAAAACAGTATTTTGACAGAGACGCTTTCACTTCAACACCTTTTTATGCTGACATGGCAAGGTTTGAACAAGGTGTTATCCTCACCTTCAACCCACCTGAATTTGAGGAAAAAGACACATTACAGGTATGCAAAGACACAGTAAATAAATATTTCGGAAAAATATAAGGAGTGTAAGACATGACAACAGAACAGTATCTTGAAGAAATTCTGAACGCTTATGATTTTGAAGGCAGTTATACCGGTTACAGACACATTACTGCCGGTCACATCAATACAACTTTTGCTCTGCAGTTTGATGTCAACGGCAAAAACAAACAGTACATTGCCCAGAAAATCAACACTAACGTATTCAGAACTCCTGATAAACTCATGGAGAACATGGTGAGTGTTACAAACCATCTTGCAGAAAAAATCAAAGAAGCAGGCGGAGATACAGAAAGAGAAACTCTCCATGCTATTTTTGCACGTGACGGAAAACCATACCATATTATGGCAGACGGTACTTTCTGGAGATGTGTAAATTTCATTACAGATGCTTACTCCTGCGATACAATAGAAAATCCTCAGGTATTCTTTAATGCAGGTGCTGCATTCGGTGATTTCATGAGCAAACTTGCAGATTTCCCCGGTGAAACACTCCACGAAACAATTCCTGATTTCCACAACACTAAACAACGTTTTCAGAATTTCCTCATTGCCCTTGAAAACAATAAATCAGGCAGAAAAGATAACGTAAAAGAAGAAATTGACTTTATTCTTCAGAGAAAAGAAGACTCAGAAAAACTTGTAAATCTTATTGCTGAAGGCAAACTTCCCATAAGAGTTACACATAATGATACCAAAATCAACAATATCATGTTTGACAATCAGTCAAATCTCGGTCTTTGTGTTCTTGACCTTGATACAGTTATGCCGGGTCTTTCCCTTTATGATTTTGGCGATGCTATCCGTTCAGGTGCAGGTACAGCGGCAGAAGACGAAAAAGACGCATCAAAAATGAAACTTAACGTTGAACTTTACAAGGCTTACACAGACGGATATCTTTCAACAGCAGGTAAAAGTCTTACCCCTGCAGAAGCTGAAAACCTTGCTTTTTCAGCAAAACTCCTTACTTTTGAATGTGGTATGAGATTCCTCACAGACTACCTTGACGGAGACGTATATTTCCACACAGATTATGCAGACCACAACCTTGTCCGTGCAAGAACACAGTTTGCACTTGTGGCTGACATTGAAAAGCACATGGATGAACTGGGCGAAATCACCGCCCAGCTTTACGGGAGGTACAGCAATTGAAGAAGCTTACTAAAAAGCATTTAATATACGCCCTGTGTATTCTTGTTTCCGTAGCAATACTGGCCTCATTTACTGCTCTTATTGCAGTTCCGTCCGTAAAAAGAACAGCAATAAAAATTGCTAAAAATGACCTTTATGAAAACTATTATTCTTTCCCTGAGGGAGGTATAATAACAACAAAAAACGGTTTTGCAGAAAACAATGAAAACTCCCTCCTTTACGTCAGAGCTGCATTCCAGAATGATGCTGACTGTAT
Organism: Acutalibacteraceae bacterium; assembly: GCA_045648125.1. Lineage (GTDB taxonomy): Bacteria > Bacillota > Clostridia > Oscillospirales > Acutalibacteraceae > SIG575. The sequence goes on along the minus strand of JAZRNJ010000248.1, from coordinate 3,391 downwards.
TGAAATTGACTTATGTTTTGATGATAACGGCAAACCTTTTGTTGCTGAAAGTGCCGACAAAATTGATGAAAAAACAATGCCCTTTGAATATCTGGTAAGTTTCATCAGTGAAGAATTCAACGCTTCTTCCCAGCGAAAACGCAGTATCAATATTCATCTTGAAGATGCTTCTGAAATCAAAGAGGTTGCAGACATTATTGACAGATATGAAATGGGAGATTTTTGCTTTTTCACAGGCGTAAGTATCAACCAGGCATCATATATCAGACAAAACACCTCTATCCCCTTCTATCTTGATTATGAAATTGACAAATCAAAAGCTGAAAATGCTGAATATGCAGCCAATATAGTCAACGATGTATCATCTTCCGGTGCTATAGGAATTAATTGCAAAGCAGACGGATTCAGTCAGATTCTCAAAAGTATGCTTAAAGAAAGTTGGTTGAAAATTTCCTTTTATGATGTGGAAACAGAGTTAGACATCATAAAAGCTCTTGAATTTTCGCCAAATCAGATTATTACAGGTGACCCTCAGCTTGTCCGTTCAATACTTACTGAATGGAACGCAAACGCTCCTTCAAGCGATATAATTTATTCATAAAATCTTTTAAAAGGCAGAGATGTAAAAATGCAATCACTCAGAGAACTCTACAAAATAGGCAAAGGACCGTCAAGTTCACACACAATGGCTCCTTTCAAAGCGTCACGTCTTTTCAAAGAAGAAAACCCTGACGCAGATTCTTTCAAGGCTATTCTTTATCGTTCACTTGCTAAAACAGGCAAAGGCCACCATACGGACGAAGCAATTCTTGAAGGTTTTGACGGAATAAAAACAGAACTCGTTTTTGACGTTACAACAGAAGAGCTCCCTCACGAAAACACAGTTGATTTCTTCGCTTACAAGAATGGTGAAGAAATCGGCAAAATGCGTGTTATGAGTATTGGTGGAGGTGACTTCGCTATTGAAGGCAGACCTCACGTTGTACCTCAGGAAGTTTATAAAGAAAACACATTTGCCGAAATTGCAAAATATTGCAAAAAGCATAAAATCCGTATCAGCGATTATGTTTATCAGAACGAAGGCGAAGAAATCAAAGAATTCCTCGCAGAAGTATGGGCAGCAATGAAAGACTGCATCAATGAAGGACTTCTTACAGACGGCATACTTGACGGTGGTCTGAAAGTTGAAAGAAAAGCAAGATTTCTCCTTGACCAACAGCACATTGACGAAAGCGAAATCACCTATGAAAACAGAATGGTCTGTGCTTACGCTTTCGCAGTAGGCGAACAGAATGCAGGTGGTGGAATTGTTGTTACTGCTCCTACTTGCGGTGCAAGTAGTGTACTGCCTGCAGTTCTCAAATATATGCAGGAAAAGAAACGTTTTTCTGACAGAAAAATTATTGATGCCCTTGCAGTTGCAGGTATTATCGGCATTCTTGTTAAAACAAATGCATCTGTCAGCGGTGCTGAATGTGGTTGTCAGGCTGAAATGGGCACTGCTTGTTCAATGGCAGCAGCAGCTCTTGCAGAAATTTTTGGCATGAGAATTGAACAGATTGAATATGCTGCAGAAGTTGCAATGGAACATCATCTTGGTCTTACATGCGACCCCATTGCAGGACTCGTTCAGATTCCCTGCATTGAACGTGGTGCTATTGCCGCAATGAGAGCTATAAACGCCCTTAACCTTGCAAACTTCCTCAGTTCTACAAGAAAAATTTCATTCGACCTTGTTGTTGAAACAATGTACGAAACAGGTAAAGACCTTAAATTCCACTACAGAGAGACATCTGAAGGCGGTCTTGCAAAACTTTATCTAAAAAGGAAGAAATAAGAAGATACAGACAATTGCCTTATCTTATAAAAAACTCATAGATTTAACGTAGGGGCGTCGTTTCGGCGCCCGTAGTTTTTTCCGGGTTTAAATAATGCGGGACGGGAGACCCGTCCCCTACGATATATCCGTTAATTTGCAGTTATAGTTGTCGTTTAAAAAGCACACATCTGACCATATCGTAGGTTGATTTATTTTGTGAGAATGTGGTATAATGTTAATATCAAATTACATGAGGTGCTTATATGAAAGAACGGCTTATTAAAGAATTTAACAATTTAGGCATTTCCGATATGGATATCGTCACAGAACTTCACGAGGGTAAAGGGGATTTTGTAAATCTTGATTTTCCTCTGCCTTGCGGTCAGATTGTAAAGCTTTGGGATAACGATAAGACATATTACATAAATCAGCTTGAAAAGAAAGGCAGTTCAAGATGTTATGGTTTAACCGCTGATGAAAAATACCTTTTAGTTTGTGAATACGGTGAAGGTGGTTCTGAACCTGAAATCATAATTTTCAAACGTTGGAATTAAAGTAAAAACAGAGAGCAGTTTAACACAAACTACTCTCTGTTATTTTTATTTCATTACATCCCACGGATAAACGTTTTCAGGCTCTGCTGAGAAGGTAAGCATTTCTTTTGAATTTATCTTTCTGAAAGTGACACTTCTGCAGAAAAGACCCATGTTTTTGCAGTTGTCTTTTGCACCGTATTTTCCGTCACCTACAAGTGGCATTTTACGGGAAGCAAACTGCACTCTTATCTGATGGGTTCTGCCTGTATGGAGTCTGATTTTAACAATTGAAATTTCCTCATCAGAACATAAAACCTCATATTCAAGACTTGCTTTTTTTACGCCTTTTCTTTCCTTTTTCACAACGAAAGACTTGTTTTTTCTTGAATCCTTAAACAGCAAATCCTCAAAAGTGCCTTGATTTTCCTCAGGTTTTCCTCTGACTGCAGCAATATATTCTTTTTGGAAAACCTTTTCCTGCATCTGGCGTGTCAGGTCTGCGGCTGCTTTGGGATTTTTCCCGAAAACCATAACGCCCCCTACATTTCTGTCAAGACGGCTTACAACAAAAATTTCACTTTTTATCTGCTCTCTGAGAATTGTGACAGCATTTTCTTCCGTTTCTGAAAACTGTGAGAGTATTTCAGGTGGCTTCACTACCACTACAACACTTTCATCTTCGTACAAAATTTTCATGATTTTGCCTTCTCATATTCGCTTTGAAGCCACTTTTGTGCCTCACTTGTACCTTCGGGAGAAAAATCAAAATCCTTTGAAACGATTTTGTCCTTTTCCACCTCACACATTGCCTTGTAGGTCAGTGCATACTCCGCCCTGACAACATTATCCTCTTCCTGCTTTGCTATTCTCACACAGTAACGGAAACTGTCATCAGTTATTCCTGCATTCATTTTAAGAGGTGCTGAACCGTAAAAGGGATTCACTCCCCCACCGATATCCATTGCACCTTTCAGATAATCAAAACGCTGAACTATAATTTCACTCATGATAAAAATTCCTTTGTTTTTTATTAAAT
>JAZRNJ010000247.1:0-4542 GCA_045648125.1 Acutalibacteraceae bacterium | reverse complement strand
TTTTGAGCGTATAAGGTCCTGCAAATCTTTCTGAAATTCAGGATAACCTTTATAACCGAGTTCAGTTGCAAAACGAACAACAGTAGACTCACTCACATCAACTGTTTCACCAAGTTTAGCCGCAGTCATGAAAGCAGCCGTTTCATATCTTTCAGCCACAAATTTAGCGATTTTTTTCTGTCCCTTGGAAAAAGTATCAAATTTTGAATCAATAATAGATAATAAAGAGACTGTCATTTCTAAAAACTCCCGTCAGATTATTCCACAACTGAAATATCAATATTTTCGATTACTACATCTTCAAAAGGCTTATCAAGCATATCAACTTTTACACTTGCAATTTTATCTACAACATCCAATCCTTCAAATACATGACCGAAAACAGAATGTTTGAAATCAAGCCAGGGTGTACCACCATTTTCAGCATAAGCATTAACAATGTTTTCAGGGAAAGAATCGGGAATATTTTTCATCTGTGAAAGAAGACGTGAATCAATTTCTTTTGATTGAACGATAAAGAACTGACTGCCATTAGTGTTAGGTCCTGCATTCGCCATAGAAAGAGCACCTCTTACGTTATGAAGTTCAACTGCAAATTCATCTTTAAAACTTGAACCCCAGATACTTTCTCCACCTCTGCCTGTACCTGTCGGGTCACCGCCCTGAATCATGAAATTGTTGATTACGCGATGAAAAATAATTCCGTTATAATAGCCGTTTTTAGCGTGAGTTACAAAGTTTTCAACTGTTTTGGGCACAAGGTCAGCAAAAAGTCTTACTGAAATATCACCCATATTTGTATGAATTACTGCAATAGTTTCGCCTGACTGAGGCTTGTCCATCTGATTAAACATAAATAATCCTCCGTGTTACATATAAATTCAATATAGTATAACACATCAAAAAAATAATTTCAACTAAAATCTAAAAGGACGGATTTTCATCCGTCCTTTTTGTTAAAATACAAATATTGCTTTATGCGTTAAAATTAATACATTTTGAATAAAATTCTATAAGTTTTTTGTGTTCCGTCTGCGTCAGCAACTGTAAGTCTGCCTTCAGGATTGAATGTATTCTGTGAACGATAGAAAATATAGAGTTTTTCCTGCTCTGTGAACTTACCATTTGTACCTTCAAGGGTTACTGAAGTTCCGTCAAGAGAAGTTTTGTAAACACCTACCGATGTCTGACCTTCGACCATTTCTACAAGAATATATTCACCTTTTTCATCACTACCATTTGAAACAACACCTCTAATGGGCTTGATTTTTGTTGTAGGGTCAAAATCAATTTCTCGTTCAATATTGTAAATTTCAAAAACTACAGGGTATGAAAAAGAAGTACCATTAGGATAAGTCACTTTAATTGTACCAAAGGGATTTGTAATATTCTTTGACTGAGATGCAATATATCTGTCATCAAAAATCTGAACATCACCATTAACATCCGTAATTTCAACTTTACCGCCATTTGACATTTTAACATAAACACCGGTTTCTGTTTTGTCCGGTGATATAGTAATTGCAACGTAATCTTTACCCTTATAAGTTTTAATTGAGGATATACCGTTAATTACATTAATATCATTGACATTAAATTTAACTTCTGATACAAGACCCTTTGCCTGAGCATTAATCCTTGCGACGTCAACTGTATTAACCTTACCGTCACCTGTTACATCAGCACAGGCAAACTGATAGTCAGAAAGGAGTGAAACTTGTTTTGCGTGAGAGTTTGCACGAGCAACGTCAACTGTATTAACTTTTCCGTCACCATTCACATCACCAAGACGACTGAGTACAACATCAAGCACAACGTTATTATCGACCATTACGACTTTGTATTCACGTGTGACGTGATTGTTCTCACTTACTTCAAGGATATATTCACCCTTTGCAACTTCTGAAAAACTATAAGTACCATCAGTTGCAGATACTGTTTTTATAATCTCAGAATCTTTTTTCAAATTAAGAACAATTGTTTCGTTTCCGCTTGAAGAAGCTGTGCCGTGAATTTTGTTTAAAGTTTCAGAAAACTTTGCAACAATGTTTCTGTTTTCTTTAGCAACAAAGGAATATGTTAATTCCTCAGAAATCAGAGTTCCGTTTTCATACCATCCGAAGAATTCACCATTTTCTTCTGCTAATGCATCAAGACTTACATAGTCACCTTTTGTGACCGTCATTGACTCTGTAGCATAACCGTCACCTGAAACTGAAACATTAATTTCAATATTCTGCAATGCATCGTCAGAAAGATTTTCGTCAGATGAAACTGTTTCACCATTATCTGCAGTGATTGTGTATTCTTCAATCGCAAAATTATCAGCAGTAATTTCGCCTTTGTAGCTGTCACCTTCTGTTATTTCAACATCGAAGAAATTGACTCTTTCTGTTTCACCTATATCAGAATCAATTTCGCTTACAGTATAGTCCATTGTGCCGTTGTCGTTACCTGTAAGAATAACTTCGTAATCACCATCTGATGGAAGCCAGAATGATTTTGAATCGCCATCCACTGTCATTACAACAGAATCTTCTCTTGCAGCAATTTCTTCATCAATGACGTTGTTTACAATTTTACCTACTACCTCACCGGTTTCGTTATCGATAACTGTTACATCAACAGGACAGTTGACAGTATTAAAATAGCCTTTTCTTTCTACTTCTGTAACCTCCGATTCAGTCATTGACATCATATATGCACAGTAGGTTTCTGCCATGTGAGCATGTTCAAAACAATCAAAAATCTTACCGTTCGCAATAAAATATGAAATAATAGTCTGAAAAACAATTGAAGAAGGCGGAAACGCAGTTGTAATTATAACAGAATAAGCATCATCCATTTGCTCTTCTGTAGCAACTTTCGAAACAAAATGACAGAGAGATCTTTGGAAGAACTCATATGTACTCATAGGTAAAAAGCCTACTAAAAGCTTTCTGCTATAAAACTGTTCCACATTATGAACTGTCGATGTCAACGCAGCAACAACTATCCGAGTGTCAGCCTCTGCTAATTTGTATGGCTTATATGTTTTGCCGTCAGTAAAATAAGAGAAATATTTCTGCATATTAGCTTTATATACTTTATAATCGGAGTTTTTCTCATTTGATTTACTTGGTAAAACATAGGTCTGACCGTATCTGCCGTACCCCCAGGAAACAGGCATACATTTTGTAACAAAGTCTTCAGGGTTTACAATGTTATAAATTCTGTCAAATTTTTTATCTGTTCTTTCAGGAAGAGTTGTTGAATTAGGCGTTGCGAAAGCATAAGTATAAATATTTTCAGGTTTTGCATAAACTTCACCCTTAATAAGGTCAGCAGCAAGGAGATTTGATGCAGCTGCACCACGGCTGTGACCTGCAATAAGAATTTTTGTATTATCCTTTGTAAAACCATATTTTTTAATATAATCGCTCAATGCATCGTATACAAATGTCTTCGCTGATAGAAAACCTTGGTGAATCGGACCTGTACCGGGGTCAAAGTTTGAATACCACTGTTTATGGTAAGAACCGATAAGACCGACAAAAACCAAGTCATATTCTTTTGAATCAACTGTAATTTTTCTACTTCCTATAAAATAGTTGACCTGGTCTCTGCCTGCTTTGGCAGCCATAACTATATTACTCATGCCAATAGTTTCTAACGCTTTACGGAGATTAGGTTTATCAGTTTTAGATGAAGCATTGTCATATCCTAACATCACGAATTGCGAGGAAAGCCTTGCAAGATCGTGGTTATAATCTTTTGAATCTCCGCTAAACCAAGCTTGTTTAAAGGAAACATCAACTTTTCCTGTAACTTTGTCTTCACCGGAACCCTGAACAAATTTAACAGTTATGTTGTCAACGTCACCAATAGATTCAAATGGTAAGAAGTCATAATGAATCGTCGCATTAGTTAAAGAAGAATTATAATCACCGACAGAAATTTCATTCCAGTTTTCTTTTGTACCTGTATAATATACATCTTTAAGACTATTGCAATAATAGAACGCACAATAACCTATACTTGTGACACCATCGTGGATTATTACTGAAGTAAGGCTCTGGCAATAATATAACGCTTGATAACCTATGCTTGTGACACTGTCTGGGATTTCAAATGATTTTCTGCTATTTGCAACGGGATATTGAATCAAAGTAGTTTTATCTTTATTATACAGTACTCCGTATTCATCGCTGCTATAATATTGATTATCAGAATCAACGTTAACCGATGTAAGACTTGTGCAACGTGAGAACGTATAATAACCTATACTTGTGACACTGTCAGGAATTGTGACTGAGGTTATGCACTCAAAGCTATAAAAAGCATAATCTTTAATTTCAGTAACTGTATCAGGAATAACAATTTCTTTCACAAGAGAATTATCAATATAAAAATTCTTTGCATAGCACATGGGGTTTGCATAGCTATAATCAAATGATATATTACACCAGTCTTCAATGTCACCTTTGTAATAGACACGTTCAAGACTTGTGCAATCTATGAACGCATTATAACCTATACTTGTAACACTGTCAGGAATTGTGA
>JAZRNJ010000246.1:0-2967 GCA_045648125.1 Acutalibacteraceae bacterium | reverse complement strand
TGATGCCGTTTTCAGGGTCTGATTCTTTTTCGCCGAGAATTTTGTATTCAATGATTTCATCAAATTCAACATCCTTGACTTTAACCTTTGTACCAACCTGAACTGTTTCGTTTGAAATTTCACTTTCATCAATGATTCTTGCGTTTTTGAGAGTTTCCTCAATTTCATTGATGCGGTGTTCCATTTTGCCCTGTTCGTTCTTAGCTTCGTCATATTCGCTGTTTTCTGATAAGTCACCGTAAGAAAGAGCAACCTTGATTTTTTCAGCTATGTCGTCACGGCCTTTTGTTTTAAGCTCGTTAAGTTCCTCATTGAGTTTGTCATAGCCTTCTTTGGTCAGCAATATTTCTTCTGCCATAATCTTTAAATCCTCCTGATGAGACCTGTTTTAACACAAGCCATGTTATTTCATTTTAGTTAGAATGCATACGCCACTATTATACCACAAAAACTCTTATTGTCAAGTATTTCCTTATTGCATACGCTTAACAAGAGCACTCCTGTTTATTTCTTTTCCGGCAAGAAAAAGGGACGTAAATTCCCTTTCTCCCGAAAAGGAAACCCCGTTATATTCATAAAGTGAGGATGCAAAAAGAAAGTCATCAATACCTTTGCCTTTCAGAGCCTTATATTCATTCGAGAAAATAAAACCTCCCATAGTGACGGTATTATAGGAAACAACAGCCTTCTCTCCGAGAAAAACAAGTTCTGCCTTATTCATATCTTTACAGTATTCATCTCCGATAATGAATCTTTCAGGAAACGCATGAGACATATATTCATTTATCTTCACACACATACCCCATTCCTCCATAATTTCCGAAGACAGGTGAAAATATTCCCTTATTTTTTCCGTATAGACTGAAATATTTCTCACCAGAGGTACAAGTTTTTTCAGACTTTTCAGAAGTGAGCCTTTTCTGTCATATACAGAAACAGAAATACCGCGGGGATTTTTTGCTTCCTCCGCAAGTGAAATGAACGTTTCAAGCATCATATCAACACCTAAAGCCTGAGGTCTGCAAACTTCAAGCCCTGTATTTTCAGGAACATGCAGATATGTAAGTATTTTTCGTTCCTCACCTGTAAGAGAAAGAGAAATTTTTCTCCAGTCTATATAATTTTCCCTTACTTTCAGTCTGAGAAAAGGAGTACCTCCCCTGACTTGCACAAACTCCCTTTCAGGCAATGGCGGTCTGATTTTTTCATATATTTTTGTAAACAAACCTTCTTTTTCAGGTAATATTTCCATACATGTAAACATCATCACACCACCTTTCATATAAAGATATTTAAATTTTCTTAATTTTATTACATTGATTTTTTCACAAATATGTTGTATACTCATACCACAACAGAAAGGTGGTAAAAAAATTATGAAGAAAATTATTTCAATTTTACTTGCAATTGTTATGTGTTTCTCAATAACAACCGTTGCATTTGCTGCAGGTGAAACTCCCGAAATTTCAGAAGGCAGCATTACATCAATTCTCCTTGAAGCAGCTAAAGTTGCAAGTACTCTCAACGATGAAACAAGAGAAAAACTTGGTGAAGAAATTGAAAAACTTCTCGTTGAACAGATTGCAGGTGACAACCCTGTTCTTCAGCAGGGTGCACAGTGGGTTATTGACACAGCTCTTACTATCTCAGGCTCTGACAACATACTCGATATTGATAAGGCACAGGCTGAAAAAATTGCTGAATTCCTCACAAAAGTTTATGACGGTGACGTTGCCGAGTACATCGACAACCCCGTTATCAGCATTGTTGTAAGCCTTGTTCCCGAAGAAGTTTTCAAAAAAGCAGTTGTATGGCTTCTTTCAGACGGTCTCGGTGACACACTTCAGGACTTCATCGACAAAAACGGTGACGGTTCAGAAACTCAGAAACCTGAAGAAAAGCCTGAAGAAAAACCCTCAACAAACAATCCTCTTGAAGGTATGGATTGGGGCGTAGCATTTGCAGCAGCAATGCAGGCAATCAGAGATTTCTTTGATTTACTTATCAAATCAATTACAGATTTCTTCAGCGGTTTAGGTCTTACACTCCCCGCATAATTAAAATACCTGCTAACAGCCTCCCCTTGCATTTCAAGGGGAGGTATCAGTTTGTTAAAACTGACGCAATGGATTTTCATTGAAATATTTACAGATATTTCATTTTATTTTATTGACACAAACAACTTTTTGTGGGATAATTAATTATTACATTTAAGGAGGACTGAAGTTGGCTTCGATTATCGAAATGGACGAGATTTATTCCGCCCCTGTCATAGAAGTAAAGAACCTTCATAAATCTTACGGTAAAAACAAGGTTCTTAACGGTGTTTCCGTATCTCTGAAGCCCGGTCAGATTATCGGTCTTTTAGGACCTAACGGCTGTGGCAAAACTTCACTTATCAAAATTCTTACAGGTCTTATTAATGACTATGAAGGCGATGTAAAAGTTGAAGGTTATAAACCCGGTGTTGAAAGTAAAAGCATGGTAGCTTACCTTCCGGAAAAAACATATCTTGCAGATTGGATGCGTCCCATTGATGCAATTAATTACTTTGACGATTTCTTCGAAGATTTCGACAAGGAAAAAGCTCTTAAAATGATGGATCATTTCAACCTTCCCATGAAACAGAAGGCAAAAACCATGTCAAAAGGTATGCAGGAAAAACTTCAGTTGCTTCTCGTTATGAGCAGAAAAGCAAAGCTCTACATTCTTGATGAGCCTCTCGGTGGTGTTGACCCTGCTGCAAGAAGTTTTATTCTTGACACTATCATGAACAACTATTCTAAAAATTCAACAGTTCTTCTTTCAACTCACCTTATTCACGACGTTGAAAGAATTTTCGACCATGTACTGATGATTGGTAAAGGACAGGTTCTTTTTGACGAGGATACTGCAAACATCAGAGCAGAGGGTAAAAGCGTTGAAGAAGTATTCAAGGAGGTGTTCCACTTTGCTTGGGAAGTTAAT
>JAZRNJ010000245.1:0-6914 GCA_045648125.1 Acutalibacteraceae bacterium | reverse complement strand
CGGGTACAAGAACACTTGTTGCTTTAAGCACTCTTTTTCCACCGCCCATAAGACAGTAAAGGACAAGCGCCGCAATAATAAAGCCGATAATCCAGGGAGACCACTGTGCATTATAGAAACCGTAAGATGAGAACGTTGACTGAAGGTTATATGATGCTAACATATTAAAACCGAAAGCATAAGTCATAATGAGGAGAATTGCAAAAATAATTGCAAGGGGAGTGCTTCTGAGACCTATCTGAATATAGTGTGCAGGTCCGCCGTAACTTCCGTCAAGACCTTTTCTTTTGAAAATCTGTGCAAGTGTACTTTCGATGAAAGCGGATGCACCGCCGATAATTGCGATAATCCACATCCAGAAAACGGAACCGAAACCACCAAGACAAATTGCGGTAGAAACGCCGATAATGTTACCGGTACCGACTCTTGATGCAGTTGAAACCATAAGCGCCTGGAAAGAGGAAACCCCTTTTCCGTCAGCAGGTTTTTCCATAACTGCACGGAACTGTTCTCCTAAAAGTCTGAACTGAACAAAACGTGTCCTTATAAGAAAATAAATACCGCCAAGTAACAGTAAAATAATAAGAATATAACTGTACAAGGCATCGTTGATGTGTGAAATGATGTTTTCGAGCAATATTTTTACACTCCTTTTAAAATAAAAGCCTCAACAACGCATAAGTCGTGTTGAGGTTGATTTTTGGAGCTGGTGACGGGAATTGAACCTGCAACCTGCTCATTACGAATGAGCTGCTCTGCCATTGAGCCACACCAGCAAATTACCTATTGAGTATACATAAATTTTAATAAAATTGCAATAGTTTTTTACAAAATAATTCGCAAAAACGTGGTATAATCATTGCATAAGAGTGAGCTGCATCCTTTATTCTGCAATGTAAATGATGTAAATTTAAACTTTCTCTTGATTTATGTGTAAAATTAGTGTAATCTATAGTATTGAAAGGAATGATACATAAAATGAAAATCAAAAGATTTATGGCAGTTGCAATTTGTCTTGCAACAATTCTTACTGTTGCCGCAGCATGTAAAAAGGATGATATCGGTGATGTTACCGTATATGAAACAGACTTTTGGGGCGAAACAGTAACAAACGAAAAAGGCGAAAATGTTACAATTCCCATCGAAGGCGGTTCTGTTGAATATGTAACTGATGAAAACGGAAACAAGTTACTTGATGAAGAAGGTGAGAAGGTTACTATTCTTCATTATTATGTAAACGATACAGATGAAGAAGGCAATGTAGTTACAAATGCAAACAAAGAACCTGTAACAAAAGTTCAGGTTGCTACGCCTTCTACAACAAGTTCATCATCAATTGAAGACATTTTAGGCGGTGGTGCAGAAATGCCTACTGTTGAAGTTGAAACAATGCCTGAGGGTACAACCGTTCAGACTTCACAGCGTCTTTTTGACAAAAATTACCGTGATATTATTGTGACAGGCAACTTCTATGTTGAAATGTCAATGAAATCAAATGTTGAAGGTATGGGTGGCATGAAAACAAATGTTGCCTATGCTATGAGCGGAAATAAGATGTACAGTAAGATGAATCTTAATATGGGTATTATGAATATTACTCTTGAATGTATCCTTAAAGATGATACAGCTTTCACTCTTTATCCCAAGAAAAAGATTTACATGGAAGCAGCTGCTGATGGCATGATTGATATGGACGATATCAGCACATCTCTCGGTAGTTCTGATGCAGTTTATCAGGAAACATCTATCGTAACTTCAAACGGTGTAACTTATGTATGCGAAGAATATCTTGTAGGCGATATTATATACAAATATTACTTTGACCAGACCACGGAAGTTCTCAAGAAAATCGAGTACGATGCAGGTGACGGTTCAATGATTTCAATGGATATTGTAAGACTTGCAAAAAATCCCGATGCTTCAATGTTTGATATTCCTGCAGGATATAAGAAAGTAAGTGAAGATGAGTTTGCCAACGTAATTACAGGCGGACTTATGGCACTTGTTCCCACAACAAAAGCAAATGGTTAAAACAGTAGTTGTAACAGGTGCTTCCGGCGGAATAGGCAGTGAGATAGTGCGTGTTTTTGCTGAAAACGGCTGGAACATTGCAATGATGTATAATAATTCCGAAACAGAAGCACTTGGACTTAAAAAAGAAACAGAAAATAAAGGTGTAAAAGTTTTTTGTGAAAAATGTGATGTATCATCTGCTCATGAAATAAAAGATTTTTTTGCAGAAGCAGAAAAGTCACTTGGTCCTGTTCATGCTCTTGTAAATAATGCAGGTGTTGCTTTGCAGAAACTTTTTACTGATGTTACACAAGAAGAGGCAGAAAAAATCTTTGATATCAATGTCAGAGGTGTTTTTAACTGTACCAAAGCAGTGCTTCCGGGGATGATAAGGGAAAAATACGGCAAAATTGTCAATATTTCCTCTATGTGGGGCATTTGCGGTGCTTCCTGTGAAGTTCACTATTCTTCCTCAAAAGCTGCTGTAATAGGCTTTACAAAGGCTCTGGCTAAAGAGGTGGGACCCTCATCTGTTAACGTCAATTGTGTATGTCCCGGTGTTATTGACACAAAGATGAACAAAAACCTTGACGAAGATGCGATTAATATGCTCAAGGAAGAAATTCCTCTTATGAAAATCGGCACACCACGTGATGTGGCAGAGACAGTATATTTCCTTTGCACCGATAAATCTTCTTATATTACCGGTCAGATTATTTCCGTTGACGGTGGTATGGTTGTCTGATAAAACAGAATAATAAAACATTTTTACCATAAATATCAAAAAGCACTTGATTTTTTTGAATATTTATGGTAAATTTATATGGATATAATATAACTTCCGAATTGGAGGAATGAAAAAATGGCAAATTGTCCTAATTGTGGTGTCCACCTTAAGAAAACTTATTGGAAACCCAATTGTCCCAACTGTAATGTAAACATTTTCTATCACGGTATGCAGGAACGTCTTGAAAACGACGTTGTTACAGCCGAGATATCTCTTAACAAGATGTATGCAATGCTTGACAGAGCAAAGGCTTCTTACATCGGTTCAAAACTCGCTATTGCAAGAATTATTCTCAGCCTTATACCTATCGGTGGCTTGTTCCTTCCTCTTGCAAAACTTGCAGTTAATGTTCCTTTTGTTTCAGAGGAATTTTCAATTAACGCTCTTACTCTTTATAATGCAGTTTCAACAATGGATTTTGAGGGCTTACTCGGAATGTTCTCATCAGAATCCTTGTCACTTGCAGTAATTCTGTTTGCACTTTCAATTGTATTCGTAGCACTTGGTGCTGTAGCATCATTGGTAGGATTTATTCTCATCTTCCTTTCATGCTCACCCAAAGGCATTCCGCGTAACCTCGGCTTTGCAGGTTCAGCACTCGCTTGTTATATTCTCAGTGGTGTAATGTTCCTCGTTTCAGGCTCACAGTTCGCATCAGTTCTCGGTGAAGGTTACTCAGCTTCACTTTCATTCGGATATCCTATCCTTATTCTCCTTGCAATTGCTCCTGTAGTTATCAACCTTATGATTAAGAAGAACCCCATCGTGGTTAAATCTTCTGCTGAAAAGAGAAAACAGGAAATTGCAGAAAAAGCTGCTAAGATGGCTGCTGAAATGGAAGAAGAACGTAAAAAGCAGGAAGAGCAGAGAATGATTGAAGAAGCTTACGCTGCAGAACAGGCTAAGAAAAACGCTGAAAACAAATAATTTAAAGTAAATTTTAACACCTGATGGAGATTTCTCCCTCAGGTGTTGTTTTTTTTATGATGATGGTGATGATGAAGTGTATTTTCCTGATAATTTACTGTGCAATTCTCCTCATGACAATGTTCCTCTTCATCTTCAAGCTCAAGTGTTGCATGAACAATGCCGTGTTCACTCAGTTCTTGTCTTACTTTTTCTTTAATTTCATGGTGGTCGCCATTTGTTACAACATGCATTGTGGCATAAATGTGAAATCCGTCCGTACTGCGTATGTGAATGTGGTGAACGCCAATTACACCATCAATTTCACAGATATGTTTTTTGATTTCTGAAACTGAAATTCCCTTTGGTGTTTTTTCAAGGAACAAATCAAGGACTTCTTTAAGGTGTCTGACCGTGTTAATAATTATGAAAATTGCAACGGCTACAGACATAAGAGGGTCTATTACTTTCAGGTCAGTAAAATTCATGACAATTGCACCTACAAGTACAACGCACCAGCCGAGAACATCTTCAAACATGTGAAGATTAACTGCTTTCTGATTGATTGATTCACTTCCACGTGTGAAATAAGCTGCAATGAAGTTTACTAATATACCTACAACTGCAAAAATAATCATGCCTTTGTAATTGATTTCCTGTGGATTGAAAATCCTGTTTACGGCGTTTATGATTACTGCCAGAGAACCGAAAAGGAGAATGAGCGTGGTTATTACACCTCCGATTACCGAATATCTTGAATAGCCGTAAGTATAATTTTCATCAGGTTGTCTTTGACTTTTCTTTTCAAGCAGATATGAAATTCCGATACTTGCAGCATCTCCAAGGTCATGTACAGCGTCAGAAATAATAGCAACACTTCCTGTTAAAATTCCTCCGAAAAATTCAAAAATTGCAAAGAAAAGATTAAGGAAAAAAGCGATTAAAATGTTTTTTGAAGTTTTCATAGTGCCTCCTGAGTTGACATTTATTTTTTGTAATAGTATAATTTGTACGATATTGAACACCTTGTTCAACATTATGTTATAATTAAACTGTTCCGATTACAATATATGTTTTTCAGGAAATGTATGTTACTGAACAAAAATCAGAAAATATCCGGAGGGAACCATGGACAGACGTCAAAGAAAAAGCAGAGAAGCTGTGATGAAAGCCTTTTCAGAATTGCTTTCAGAAAAGAATGTTAGTCATATTACAGTAAGTGATATTATTGAACGTGCAGATGTTGGCAGAGCGACATTTTACGCACATTTTGAGACAAAAGATTATTTGCTTAAAGAACTTTGTGAAGAACTTTTTTGTCATATTTTTGATAGTGTGGAAGGTAGTTTGAATGGACACAGGCATATTTTCAGTTGTGATGCACCTGATTCAGTCTTTCTTCATTTGTTTGAACATCTCAAAAAGAATGACAATAATATTCTTAATCTGCTTTCATGTCATAACAATGAGGTTTTTCTTCGTTATTTTAAAGAAGGTCTTTTGAAACTTATCAAAAGTCAGTCACATCTTTTTGAAAATGAAAATTCAAAAATTTTACCTGAAGATTACTGGCTTGATTTTATATCTTCAACGTTTGTAGAAACTGTCAGATGGTGGATTGGAAATAAAATGAAGCAGTCGCCTGAAGAAATTACAAGTTATTTTATGCTTGTAACAAGATGTAAAATATAGCACAAAGATATTATTAATAACTATTGTTTTTTTTATTAAAAAATGTTATGATGTATGTGTATATCTATAACTTCTTGAAAGAGGCGGTAATATGAAAATTTCTAAGAGGATTTTATCGGTACTTCTCTCAGTGATAATGGTGCTTTCAATTGTACCTGTGTCAGTTTATGCAGAAAGTACAGCTGATTATAAAGAGGTTAACTCTTTAGTGAGTCAGATTGAAGCACTTGACCGTTCAATGTATACTGATGAAAGTCTGGCATATCTGGATTCAGTTATGCAGAAAATTGATTTTAATCTTTCTTCGGCTGAACAAACAACAGTTGATACTTGGGCAGATGAACTTGAATCAGCTCTGGCAGGTCTTAAATTTGACGTTTCAAAGGCAGATGCAGATATTCTTCTTGACCTCAGTGACAAAGAACTGTCAGCAGATGACATTCTTACTGTAACCATCAGACTTACAACTAATTTTTACATAACAAATGTTCAGTTACCTGTTCTTTTTGATAAAACACAGTTTGAAATTGTAGGTGAAGTGACAAGCAGAAAATACTACACTGTTGCTCCTGTGTTTTCAAGCAGATATTACACTTTCGGAGGCAGAGCTGACAAACAGCAGGGATTTGACAAAACCTCAAATCCTGACATATGGAATACTGACGAAGCAAAAGCAAAGTATGGTGTTGCATACATAACTGCTTCTTATAATCCTATGGCAGATGGTGAGTATGACACTTACGCTAAGCCTCAGAATGATGTTTTCGTAACTTTTAAACTTAAAGCACTTGTTGATGTGTCAAATGCAGTTGAAAGTGTGTTTATAAGTTCTGACTGGGCAAAAACTGCTACAAATAAAACAGGTCTTCTTGTTGTTGGTATGACAACAAGCGACGTTTATGATATGACAGCAGAAACTGTTGCTTATTCAAATGTTGATTATGTAACAGAGACTGCCAAGCATTATTATGAATTACAGGTGATTGAGCCTACATGTACTGAAAAAGGTTATACAACATATTCATGCACGGAGTGTGGATATTCATATACAGCAGACTATAAAGATGCACTCGGACACGTAAGTTTGCCTGAAGTTGAAGAAAATTATATTCAAATTTTAGTATCTAACAATGCACCAGGTATTGAGAATCATGAGAAAATATTTAATGAAGGTTTTACGACAAAATCAACTGGTTCAGGATTAGGTCTATGGATTTGTAAAAAATCTATTGAAGAACAAATGGGCGAGCTTGAGTTATCTCGTTCAACAGAAGATTATACCGAGTTCACAATAAGAATTGGGAAGGGGGGGGTAGCATATGGATTTAATTAGTTCAAGAACAACTGATATTCTAAAATTAGGTATGGATGGACTGATGGAAAGACAACATGCCATTTCTTCAAATATTGCAAACGTAATGACACCTGGATACCAAAGAAGAGAAATAGCCTTTGAAAGTCAGCTTGCAGAAATTATGGAAAGAGAAGATTTAAAAGATTACATTAAAGGGCAAAA
>JAZRNJ010000244.1:0-3067 GCA_045648125.1 Acutalibacteraceae bacterium | reverse complement strand
TTTTAATTTTTTCAGGCAAAAGATTTATCACATCTTTGCCGATAATTATATCGTAATTTTTTGAAGCATTGACTGAACCGGTTTTCATGTTTCTCTCACCTTACATTTATGCAGAATATATTTCAAGTTTTCTGAGCGTCGCAAAGTTTCTTGTTTCTTCAACAACAATTTTTACGGCACTTGTAACCATTGGTTTTTGGGGAATAATAAGTTTTTTGTTACCGATTACGGAATGTGTTTCTGCCTTTTTGAATTTTTTACCTTCAAGGGTATAAACGGAAAATTTTTCTATCTGCTGACCTGTGGCAATATTTTCACCAAGTTCAATAAGTTTGATAATTTTTTCCGAACCGAAATTAACTGTAATTTCAATTTTATCATCAGTTTCACCTGAGTAAAAATATGTATTATCATCTTTTTTCAGATTCTGCACAGAATCATTACCGTGAGAAGCAGAAATTTCTGATTTTTTAAGAAGAGGATTTTTTGTCAGCATTTCCATATCTATGCCAAAGCTCTGCAAAGTAAGTGTTTCCTCTTCGTGAATTCTTCCTCGTTGGTCAATGGGAATTCCCATCTGAAGAACACCATTTGCACCCGTTACTGAAAAATAAAGTTTTTTCAGTTTCTGCAATGGTATTGTTACAAGGTCTTCTTCTTTGCTGTAAAACCAACTATCTCTCATTGAATAGTCAGCAAAATAAGGTTGCCAACAAAGTGAATTTGCTTTTTTAAGAGCTTTTCTGCTGCCCAGGTCAAGTTCCATTTTGCCAACGCCATCAGGTGTACGGTATGTATTTTCTTTATTTTCATCAAGTTTTACAATTTTCTGCCATGGTGATACAGGTTTCACCACGTTCCATTCTTCAGGACGGCATACAACTTTTGCATTACCAAGATGACGTGCATCAGGGCCGTTTGAAATTACTGTATCGGGCTGACACGAACGGATAAGGTCGTATATTTTTTCCATATTGACATCAAGTTTTTCACCACCGAGGTCAAGTCTGACTTCATAAATTTCTCCGTAATTTGTCAGCAATTCTTCAAGTTGTGAAAGAATAAGTTTTTCAAGTTCTTCACCTTTTTTATCTGTATTTCTGTCACAAAGTGAAAAACTGAAACCGAATTTCATATTTTCTTTTCTGCATTCATCGGAAAGTTCCCTGATAATATCGCCTTTTCCCTCAAGATAAGGAGATGATACAACTGAATAAGGTGTTGTTTCAGTCTGCCACAGACAGAAGCCGTCATGATGTTTTGCAGTAATAAGAACGCCTTTCATTCCTGCATCTTTAACAGTCTGCACCCATGACGGGATATCAATATTTGTTGGATAAAAAGCATTCGCCTCAATTTTGCCTGTATCCTCTCCGAAAGTGACAAAAGTATTGAGTCCAAAGAAAAAATGAGCAACAAAATCTGTTTCCTGCCAAAGAATTTGCCTTTTTTCAGGAACAACTTTATTTGAAAATTTTACGATATCTTTTTTATTCGTGAACATAACTTACCCGCTTTCAAAGGTATTTCATTATATTATATCACTTTCCCACACTCTTTACAATAGCCGATATATTGTGATATAATCGTCATATAATATTTTTACGAGGTATGAAATGAATAAATTCAAAGGTGCAATTTTTGACCTTGACGGAACAGTTCTTAATTCAATGGGGCTGTGGAGAAAGGTTGACGAATTGTTTTTTACATCGAGAAATATGCCCGTTCCCGAAGGATACATCCAGGCAATTTCTCCTCTCGGCACAGTTGGTGCTGCCCATTACACAAAGAACACTTATAATATAGAAGAAAGCATTGAGGAAATTATCAATGAATGGCAGTTGACTGCTAAACGTGAATACGCACAGAACGTCACATTGAAACCTCATGCAAAGGAATATATTCTTCGTCTGAAAAAGCAGGGTTTTCACCTTGCAGTTGCAACTGCATCTGACCCCGAAATGTTCGGAGAATGTCTTAAAAAATACGGACTTTCTGATGTTTTTGATTTTTTTATAACAGTAAATGAAGTCGGCAAAGGAAAAGGTTATCCTGATATTTACCTGAAAGCCGCTGAAAGAATGGGAATAGAGCCTCACGAATGCATGGTTTTTGAAGATATTCTCACGGCTCTCAAATCTGCAAAAAGTGCAGACTTTTACTGTGTTGCCATGTACGATGAAAGTTCAAAAAACGACACAAAAAAAATAAAGGAAATTTCTGATAAATTTATTTTTGATTTTGAAGAAATGTATAAATAATAACTCCGGAGAAATAATAGCAAGGGAAGAAATCCCGACTATTTTTAAGGAGTTTTTACAATGAACGAAAACAGAAACAACAATCAGAACAAACAGAACCAGAACAACCAGAACCAGAACAACCAGAACCAGAACAACCAGAACAACCAGAATCAGAATCAGCAGAACAACCAGAACAGAAACTGTCCCTCAAACGAAAACAGACAGAACCAGAAAAACGAAAACAGAAAAAAGGACGATTTCAAGTTCTGAAAATGAGTCTGTAATTCAAGGTTCAAGAAGAGAGAAGCTTTCGCTTCTCTCTTTTTATTTTTATAATTTAAAGTATCTCAGCCAAATCAAGAATAAGTTTTTCGGTTTTCTCCCAACCGAGGCAAGGGTCAGTAATAGATTTTCCGTAAACATTTTCTTCCGGTTTTTGTGCTCCGTCTTCAATGTAACTCTCTATCATGAGACCTTTTACCAATTTTTTCACATCATCGGAATGTCGGCAACTGTGGAGAATTTCCTTAGCAATTCTCGGTTGTTCCATCCATTTTTTGCCTGAGTTTGCATGGTTTGTGTCAATGATAACGGCAGGATTGGTAAGTCCTGATTTCTCATACATTTCAGCAAGATGAATAAGGTCTTCGTAGTGATAGTTGGGCATAGACTGACCATGTTTATTGACATAACCTCTCAGAATAGCATGAGCGAGAGGATTTCCCTGACTTTCAACTTCCCAACCTCTGTAAATGTATGTGTGAGAATGCTGAGCTGCTGTGATTGAATTCATCATTACTGAAATATCACCAAGTCGGAGGCCA
>JAZRNJ010000243.1:0-11233 GCA_045648125.1 Acutalibacteraceae bacterium | reverse complement strand
TCGGGAACTGTGATGCCTGTGATACGGTTTTCATCATTGATGTCAAAACACATCATGTTGGGCAGATGAGGAATTTTTCCATTCTTGTAGATAATAGAAATGTCAGCACCTTTTTCTGTATGGAACTTCATCAGCTTTTTCATATTGATGTTGTATACCACATTGCAGTCTGAAAGAATAACATATTCTTCTTTTGAGTGCTGGAGGAACTTTGAAATACCTTCAAGAGCACTGATTTTTCCTTTATAAACACCTGTCTGAGCCTCGTGGAAAGGAGGAAGGATGAACATACCTTCTCTTTTTCTTGAAAGGTCCCAGGGTTTACCTGTACCAAGGTGGTCCATAAGTGACTGATAGTTTGCTTTTGTGATAATACCGACTTTTGAAATTCCGCTGTTTACCATTGAAGAAAGAGGGAAGTCAATAAGACGGTAACGTGAACAGAAGGGAACAGAGCCCATTGCACGAAGTGAAGTGATTTCGCTCAGAGCTGAGTCATAAGCGTTTGAAAAAATTATACCAAGAACATTATTGGCTCTCATTATTCGTTACCTCCTACATCATTTGCTACCTGTTCTTTGGGGAGTGCTTTTCCACCTTTGCCGATTGTGACATTACTGCCTACAACTGCAACACCCCAGTCTTCAAGGTTTGCCATTGCCTCAGGTCTTTCGCCTACAGTTGCATTTTCTTCAATTACTGCATCTTCAGCTACAATTGCATACTGAACAACTGCACCTGATTTGACTGTTGTACCGGGCATGATAATTGAATCCTTTACAATTGCACCTTTTTCAATGTTGACATTGGCAAAGAGAATTGAAAAGTCAACAGTACCTTCAATCATACATCCTTCTGAAATAAGTGAATTCTGCACATGGGCATCAGGAGAAATGTAATGAGGTGGAGCAGCAGGGTTGCGTGAATAGATTTTCCAGTCATCATCATTAAGATTAAGGTCAACTTTGGGATTGAGAAGGTCAAGGTTTGATTCCCACAGAGAGTCAATTGTACCAACGTCTTTCCAGTAACCGTCAAAGAGGTAAGCATAAAGATTTTCACCGGCTTCATGCATTGCGGGGATAACATCTTTACCGAAGTCGTTGCTTGACCCTTCTTTATTTTCGTCGTCAATAAGATAAGCACGGAGTTTTGACCATGTGAAAACATAAACACCCATTGATGCTTTGTTTGATTTGGGAACTTTGGGTTTTTCTTCAAAAGCTGTGATTTTACCGTCATCGTTTACGAACATAAGTCCGAAACGAGATGCTTCTTCCCACGGAACTTCAAGCATTGCAATTGTACATGCAGCGTTCTTTTCCTTGTGATACTGAAGCATTTTGTTATAGTCCATTTTATAGATATGGTCACCTGAAAGGATAACAACATATTCAGGGTCATATTTGTCAATGAAATTGATGTTCTGATAAATAGCGTTTGCAGTGCCTTTGTACCATGATGTGCCCTCAATCTGCTGATAGGGAGAAAGGATATGCACACCACCGTTTGTTCTGTCAAGGTCCCAGGGTTCACCGTTGCCGATGTAATCGTTCAGTTCAAGTGGCTGATACTGAGTGAGAACGCCGACTGTGTCAATGCCTGAGTTGACGCAGTTTGAAAGGGGAAAGTCAATGATACGATATTTACCGCCGTAGGGAACAGCAGGTTTTGCAATGTTTTTTGTCAGAATGCCAAGACGGCTTCCCTGACCGCCGGCAAGAAGCATTGCGATACATTCTTTTTTACGGGCCATGAGTTATGCCTCCTTAGAAGATTTATTGGAATTTTTATTTTTTCTTTTTATTGGTGCTTTTAAATAAATTACACTGTTTCCGGGAAGGTCGAGTGTAATTGAATTTTCAAATGAGTGAAGAGGTTTCTTTACAGATTTTATTTTACCCTTTGAACCTGTACCGTCACCGCCGAATTCTTCGTCATCTGAATTGAAAACAACTTCGTAAGTTCCGGGTCGGCTGACACCGATTTTGTAATTTTCACGTCTGACAGGAGTAAAGTTGCAGATACATACAATTTCTTTGTCTTTCTCGTCACGTCTTACGAAGGCTATTACTGAGTTGTCCACATCATCGCTTGATATCCAGTAAAAACCTTCCCAACTGTAATCTATCTGCCAGAAAGCGGGATTGTTTTTGTAAAATTCATTGATTTTTTTGAAATAATTTTTCAGTTGAGTATGGCGTTCATATCCGAGAAGAAGCCAGTCAAGTCCCTGTTCATAATTCCATTCGATAAACTGACCGAATTCCTGACCCATGAACATAAGTTTTTTGCCGGGATGAGCCATCATATAGCCGATAAATGAACGGACACCCGCAAACTTCTCGTCATATTCACCGGGCATTTTGCCGATAAGTGAGCATTTGCCGTGAACGACTTCGTCGTGAGAAATGGGGAGAATGAAGTTTTCGGAAAACGCATAGAAGAATGAGAACGTAAGACAGTTGTGGTTATATTTTCTTGAAAGGCCGTTTAATGAGAAATATCTCAGACAATCGTTCATCCATCCCATGTTCCATTTGAAATTGAAACCAAGTCCGCCGATGTTGGTAGGTTTGGTGACAAGAGGCCATGCTGTGCTTTCTTCAGCAACCATGAGAATATCTCCGTAATCTCTGAAAATAAGCTGATTGAGTTTTTTCAGGAAATCTACTGCCTCGAGATTTTCGTTACCTCCGTATTTGTTGGCAATCCATTGGCCGTCATCTCTGCCGTAGTCAAGGTAGAGCATTGAAGCTACTGCATCAACACGCAGTCCGTCAATGTGATATTTTTCAAGCCAGAACATTGCACTTGAAATGAGGAAGGACTGAACTTCGTTTCTGCCGTAGTCAAAAACTCTCGTTCCCCACCCGTAATGTTCGCCTTTTTTTGGGTCTTCGTATTCGTAACATGCCGTGCCGTCAAATTCATAAAGACCATGAGCGTCTTTGGGGAAATGAGCAGGAACCCAGTCCATAATAACGCCGATATCTGCTTCGTGACATTTGTCAACAAAGTACATGAAATCTTCAGGAGTACCATAGCGTGATGTGGGTGCAAAGTAACCTGTTGCCTGATAACCCCATGAACCGTCAAAAGGATGTTCATTAAGCGGCATCAGTTCAATGTGGGTATAACCCATGTCCTGAACATAAGGGATAAGTTCGTTTGCAATATCTCTGTATGAAAGGAAGTTTCCGTCTGCATGTTGTTTCCATGAGCCTAAGTTAACTTCGTAAATGTTGACAGGACTTGAGTAAACGGAGGTTTCTTTTCTCTTTTTCAGCCACTTTCCGTCAGTCCATCTGAAGCCGTCAATGTCATAAACCTTAGTTGCATTCTGAGGGCGTGTTTCAAAATGGAATCCGTAAGGGTCGCTTTTCATCAGAGTCCTGCCGTCAGAGGAAACGATTCTGTATTTATAGTTGTCGAAAATCTTCACGTTATCTGTTCTGATTTCCCACACACCACCGTCACTTATTCTCTGCATCACAAGGCTTGTATCGTTCCAGGAGTTAAATTCACCCGTCAGGTAAACTTCACGGGCATGGGGTGCCCATACTCTGAAAACGTAAGAGTCATTTTCTTTGTGACAACCTAAGTATTCGTAAGCCTTGGCATTATTGCCCTGATGGAAAAGATAAAGCGGTACATTATTTTCTTTCATTTTATCCTTCCTTTCAACTGAACATAATTCAACAAATCTATCTTATCAAAAAAGGAACAAAAATTCAATAGTTTTTGCACATATTTATCAAAAATTTTGTTTGCTCTCTTAGGGCTGTTTGTATAGTTTGTTAGAAACAATTGGAAAAAAATCAAAATAACGTGAAAATTATCGTTTTATGAAAAAGGGTTGCCAAAGGGTATTTTTTTTGATAATATATCTATATTATGAAATATGAGGTGTATTTATGAAATATGAAGCAAATTGGGAGTCTCTGACTTCAAGACCTGTTCCTCAGTGGTTCCAGGATGCAAAATTTGGTATTTTCATTCATTGGGGACTTTATTCTGTTCCTGCTTTCTGTTCAAGAACCGATTATGCAGAGTGGTACGGACATCAGGTTGCAACAGGTTGGGAACCCAGCACATCATTCCACAAGAAAAATTACGGTGAAAATTTCAAATATGAAGATTTTGTCAAAGATTTCAAAGCAGAGCTTTTCAATGCAGAAGAATGGGCAAGTCTTTTTGAAAGAGCAGGTGCAAAGTACATAAACCTTGTTTCGAAGCATCATGACGGTTTCTGCCTTTTCAAAAGTGATTATGCATGGAATTGGAACAGTGTTGATGTAGGTCCTCACAGAGACTTTTGTCAGGAGCTGAAAGATGCACTCGCAAAAACTGATGTAAAATTTGGTGTTTATCATTCAGTATATGAGTGGTTCAATCCCATTTATCTTCGTAATCCTGAAGAATATGCAGTTGAACATCTTGTTCCAATGCTTAAAGAACTTATTGAAAAATATCAGCCTGCAACTCTTTTCACAGACGGTGAATGGGAATACACAAGTGATGTGTGGCATTCAACAGAATTTTTACAGTGGCTTTACAATGAAAGTTCAGTAAAGGATTTCGTTGTTCCCAATGACCGTTGGGGTAAAGAAACAAGAGGTCGCTGTGGTGGTAACTTCACAACAGAATACGGCTTTATTGAAGCAGGCAGAAAAATTGAAGACGCTGATTGCGACAGATATTTTGAAGAATGCCGTGGCATCGGACATTCCTTTGGCTTCAACAGAGTTGAACAGCTTGAAGATTATCTTACAGGTGAAGAACTTATAACAACTCTTGTTGACCTTGTAAGTAAGGGTGGTAACTTCCTTCTCAACGTAGGTCCTGCAGCAGACGGTACAATTCCCGTAATCATGCAGGAAAGACTTCTTGAAATCGGTGATTGGCTGAAAATCAACGGTGAAGGTATTTATGCAAGTCGCAGACTTCTCTTCAGTAAACAGGAAAACGTATGGTATACAACAAAAGATGATGCTGATTTCGTTTTCATCAAAAAATATCCTTTCGGAGAAATTGTTCTTGAGGATTACGCATATTCTCCTGATAAGAAAGTTACTCTCATGGGTAATGAAGATGTAGAAATTAAGACTGCAGATGCAGACGGCAAAATGAAACTCATCTTCCCC
This sequence comes from Acutalibacteraceae bacterium, assembly GCA_045648125.1. GTDB lineage: Bacteria > Bacillota > Clostridia > Oscillospirales > Acutalibacteraceae > SIG575. The sequence continues at coordinate 6,086 of JAZRNJ010000243.1, read as the reverse complement.
GTAGTAAATCCTGAAATTATTAAATCAAAGCATATCTGGGGATTTGAGGTTAAGTAAAAAATCTTTTGGATTTTTTACAGCGATATAAATCATTCTGATTTGCGATATACACCTGAGGTGTGCGATATACTATCGTGCGATATGCCCTGATGGGCGTTGTGTGGTTTATATCATATCGCATAACAAATGATATCAACGGTTATAACGTAGGGGACGGGTTTCCCGTCCCGAATAGGTTTTCATAAAACCTTGCGGGAACCGAAACGGCTCCCCTACGATGTGTCCGTAAATCTTTTGTAGGGAAGACCATTGCGGTCTTCCGTAACATTTATAAAAAAACGCTTTATTGGAAACTGTCGAATTCTGCAGGCTTTCATAAAACAAAAAATGCCTACCGAAAATCGGTAGGCATAAATTTTTAATTAAATCAGTCTGCTGTGTAGGGCATAAGAGCAACCTGACGAGCACGTTTGATAGCTGTTGTAAGCTCTCTCTGGTGTTTTGCACAAGTGCCTGTTACTCTTCTGGGGAGGATTTTAGCTCTGTCGGAAGTGAACTTACCGAGCTTTGCAATATCCTTGTAATCGATTTCAGTTGTCTTATCTACACAGAAAGCGCAAACCTTTTTACGGCCCTTTCTGTTAGGACGCTGTGATTTATCAAAAGCCATGTGATTAACCTCCTTTTAAAATTAGGTGTTCTGAAAAATCAGAACGGAAGATCATCGTCACCCTGAAGTTCCTCAAAGTCTGAAGCTGCAGCAGTTGAGAATGAAGCTGCAGGAGCAGAGTAGGGAGCGTTTGACGGAGCTGAAGATGCGCCTGTTTCACTCTTTGAACCGCAGAAACTTGCGTTAGCAACAACAACATCTGTAGCAACACGTTTGTTGCCGTTCTTATCTTCGTAATTTCTTGTCTGAAGAGAACCTGTTACGGCAATCATCTGACCTTTACGGAAATATGAAGTGATGAATTTTGCTGTCTGACGCCAAGCAACGCAGTTGATGAAATCAGTCTGACGTTCTTCACCCTGACGAGCGTAACCTCTGTCGATGGCGATAGAGAAAGATGTTACCTCAATACCTGTACTTGTCTGACGAAGTTCAGGGTCAGCGGTAAGTCTTCCCATAAGAACAACATTGTTAAGCATAGTTAAAATACCTTTCCTTTCGTGTTATCCTTATTTTCTTACTGTGAGAATACGAAGTACGCCATCAGTAATTTTTGCACGACGGTCGAGTTCAGCGATGAATTCGGGTTCTGCAGAGAAGTTTGTAACTACATAGAAACCTTCAGCTTCATCATCAATGAGGTAAGCGAGCTTACGTGTGCCCCACTCATCTACAGAGTTGATTGTGCCGTTCTTTTCAATGAGAGCCTGGAACTTTTCAAAGAGAGCCTTTGCGCTTTCTTCACCGTTTGCAACTGAGAAAACCAACATGGTTTCATAGCTGTTTGCTGCCATTATCAAGCACCTCCTTCTGGTCTTAGTGGCCCTGTATTTATTCTTTACAGAGCAAGGATAGTCACACAAAAACATCATGCGACAGTTTTATATTATAGCAGTAAAGTCACCGATTGTCAAGATACTTTACATTACGTTCATTTATAATTTTCAATTAAGTCTTGTATTTTTACTGTGAATATTGTACAATAATTACCATGAAAAATAAATATAAGGAGTTTTTTACTTATGGATTCAGGCAATTTCAACATGCCGGGCGGGTTTACTCATGTCTACAATAAAGACGAAGTAGTCATTCCACCCGAGAAAGCAGGCAAGAAGGTAGTCATCAACGTTATCCTTTCACTTCTTGTTGCAGCAGTAGGCTACTATGTGATGCTTCCTGCATTTAATCTCAAGGATATCAAACTTTATTTCTGGTTGGGAATTATTGCAATTTCTTACCCTGTTTTCTCATTTTTCACAAGCAAGGCACTTATGCGTCCCGAATATATGCCTTATGTAAAACGTAACACACTTATTCCCGGTGCAATAGTCTGTGTGCTTGTTGCATTTGTTGTAGGTGGTTCACTTGTTTCATCTGTTGTTTTCAGAGCAAAGGATTTCAGCGAAATTATCACAGTTGAAGAAGGCAATTTTACAGAAGAATTTGAAGAACTTGACTTCAATTCCGTTCCTATGCTTGATGAACAGTCAGCAAAAAACCTTGGTGGTAAACAGCTTGGTGAACTTTCAGAATATGTTTCACAGTATGTTGATGCACAGGATTACACACAGATTAACTACAACGGAAAACCTGTCCGTGTAACAAGCCTTAAATATGCAAACATCATCAAATGGTTCACAAACCGCAGTCAGGGTATTCCTGCTTATATGATAGTTGATATGTCAACACAGAAGGTTGATGTTGTGAAGCTCAAGGATATCGGAATGGAAAACATCAGATATTCTCCTGCTGAGCATTTCGGAAGACTTCTTGCACGTCATCTTCGTTTTGAATATCCCACATACCTTTTTGACGAACAGGCAACATTTGAAATTGACGATACAGGCAGACCTTATTGGGTGTGCCCCAGAATGGATAAAACAGTTGGTCTTTTCGGCGGTGACGATGTAATCGGTGTTGTTCTTGTTGATGCAACAACAGGTGAAAGCACTTATTACGATATTGAAACAGCGAAGAAGGATAAAGATCTTCAGTGGATTGACAGAATTTATTCTGCAACACTTATTTCTCAGCAGTATGACTATTACGGCCAGTACAAGAACGGTTTCTTCAACTCAGTTCTCGGTCAGAAAGACGTTAAAATCACAACTCAGGGCAGTAACTATATTGCTCTTAACGATGACGTTTACATGTATACAGGCGTCACATCAGTTACTGCTGACGATTCAATTATCGGCTTTATCCTCTCAAATCAGAGAACAAAGGAAACAAAATTCTTCAAGCAGTCAGGTGCTACTGAATATGCTGCTCAGCAGTCAGCAGAAGGTAAAGTTCAGCAGTATGGCTACAAAGCAACATTCCCGCTTCTTATGAATATCGGTAACGAGCCTACATTCTTTATGGCTCTTAAAGATAATGACGGTTATGTTAAAATGTATTCACTTGTTAACGTTGAACAGTCACAGAAAGCAGTTGCTGCAGAAAAACTCGGTGATTGTCTTCAGGCTTATTACAATGAAATGGGTATTGAGGGCGATGCAATAGAAGAGCTTGACAAGCATGTAACTGATATTGACATTGACGGCACAGGCACACAGTCAGAAAAAATTACTGCAGAAGGTGTTATCACAGACATCCGTTCAGCAGTTCTTGACGGCAACACTTATTACTATATCAAGCTTGATAAATACGACACATACTTCTCAATTTCTGCAAAGAAATCAAATCTTGCAGTTATCCTCAATAAAGGTGATTCGGTAAAACTTACTGTTAAAACAACTGAGGGTACAATTGCAGAAGCAACATCAATTGAAATGTAATTATGAAGATTTTAAAAAGTATTTCAAATTTTGGGGTTGAAATGTTTCATGTTCTTGTTGCCGTTGTGATGCTTATTCCCATACTTGCAACTATGGGCAACGGTGACAAAGAAGGAACAGAAGTTTATATAGGTGAAAACATCACAAATCCTTACATTACGGAATATGGCGATGTTGACATTGCAGCACACAGGGGAGGTGCAGGTCTTGCACCTCAGAATACCCTTATGGCAATGGAAAGACTGATGGCTGACAGAGAAGTTTCAGGCGTTGACATTGCTGAATTTGATGTTCAGCTGACAAAAGACGGAAAACTTGTTCTCATACATGACCTGATGTATGATGACCTTTCCGATGCAACAGAATTTTTTGGTAAAGAAAATATTGCCGTAAGCTCTCTCACTTATGAAGAAGCAAGACAGCTTAACATGGGTGAAAGATTCAAACTTAACGGAGAAAAGCCTTTCAAGGGCTTAAGGGGTGAAGAAATTCCCGAGAATCTCCGTATTCCTCTTTGTGAAGATATTGTTGAATTCATTGAGCTGAGCAGTGGTGAAAACAAGATGAACTATCTTGTTGAAGTGAAATCTATGGGGCTTGACGGAAGAAAAGCAACGGATGAGCTTTATAAGGTTGTCAAAGAATACGGTCTTGAGGGAAGATTTATGTGGTCAAGTTTCGACCCCTTTATTTCTTCTCACATGGAAAAGAATTATCCTGAAATTCCACGTTCAGCAAATGCTCTTGAAACAGTTCAGTTTTATTTCTATGCAAGAATGGATTGGGACTTGGATGTTGCAACACCAAGCTATGAAGCACTTCAGGTGCCCTATGGTTCAAGTGCAGTTGATGGTCTTATCAACACAGGTACACGTCAGTTTTTAAACTATGCTCACAAGAATAATATCTCCGTTCAGTATTGGACAATAAATGACGAAAATGAACTGAGAGAGCTTGTAAGCAACGGTGCAGACTGTATTATAACGGATAATCCGCAGTTTGTTGAAAATTTTTTGAATAATTCAAATTCATAATTTTTAACGTAGGGCAAGAACTTGCTCCTGCCGAAAGAAAATGAAAAACGGAAGAGGTTTTAGCTTAAACCTCTTCCGTAATTTTTTTGTCCTGATTATTCAAAAATAACCTTTAATTCACCAACGCCACCGTTGATGTCAAGTTTGTTTTCACCGTCACCGTAGTCAACGCCGTCTGCATAGCTTATGCCGTTGATTGATGCAAGACCTAATCCCTTATCAAGGTCAATGTCGTAGTTTTCTTCTTCGCCGAGAAGATTTATTTCAACTGCACCAACGCCACAATTAAGTTCACTTCTGCCTGTGATTTCTGCTCTGTAGTGAAGTTTTCCCATGCCCATATCAAAGTTTACATTGTGGGTTTTACCGTCACGGATTTCAATTTTACCTGCACCGCCTGTAATTTCCGTTCTCTCAGAGGAAATCATCTTATCAATTCCTACATTTCCTGCACCGAAATTCAGGTCGATTTTCTCAGCGTTCAGAAGTTCTGCATCAAATTTACCTGCACCGGTTGTGATTTTTATTTCTTCAAATACACAGTTTTCAGGGATTGTAAGAACAAGTTCTGTTTTTTCGAGAGAGTCGATAATACTCTTTGAGTTTTCTTCAACAACAAGTGTTCCGAAAACTTTTTTAACGGTTATGTCACCGTTGTCTGTCTTAGCATTTACAGTGTCTCCCGTTTTTATAATAAGGTCAGTTCTTAAAAGTTTAATTCGGATTTTCTTTATTTCTTCATGCCTTACATCTTCAATTTCACCGTCAGATGTTGTAAGGTCGGCGAGTTTTGCAAGTGTTGTTACACCTGTGATAACTCCTGCAGTCAAACCTCCGATAATACAGAAAGCAAGAAGTACGGCAAAATATTTTATTATTTTCTGGAAAGATGTCATTTGATGTCAGCTCCTCCGAAAATGCAGTTGCCTGTGATGTAAAGTGTTACTGCACCGTTTACGGGTTTTGTCATACGCTTGTCGCTTGTACCGCCGAAAATTGATGTGGTAGAGATTTTTACATTCACGTCAGAGGGTACAAGAATGTCAATTCCGCCAAAAACTGCACTGATGTCAAGAACTGCACCGTCAGTAATTACTGCATTTCTCAGGTCACATTTCATTCCACCGAAAACTGCATTTACTTTTGCAGATGTAAAACATTCTCCGTTAAAATCAACGTCGTTGCCTGAAAAAGTAGCAGCATATTCTTTTGCCTGTGTACCTGATGCTTCCATTTTCTGTTTTGCAACTTTAACATCTTTGTTAAAAAGGTCTTTGAAAATAAGTTTAATACCTATAAGGATGATGATGAAGGGGATAATGAGCTTTATTACTGCGCTGTCTTCAATAATATCCTGACAAGCAAGGAAAAGTACGGAGCCTGTGAAAAGACCTGCAATACCCCATATTTTTTCTCTGTCTGTAATGATGCTGACAATTGACGGGAGAATGATGAAGAAAGTCCACCAACCCTCAAAGAGGTCTTTCATATCAATTACATCAACAACATCGAGACCAAAAAGAACACCGAATGCTACAAGGATAACGCCCCAGAGAATTCTTCTTGTGTTTTTCATAAAAACAACTCCTTTCAGAATTATTC